>DATLUO010000212.1 GCA_035533075.1 Pirellulales bacterium
AATTTATCAGCCACGCGGGCTGACCAAGCCGACGCGAGCTCTGTCTCGCGAATTACGGCTCAACGACTGCTGTTTTGCCGCCGCACCCAACGCGACGGCCGGCTCGAACTATGTCCGGAAACCGCGAAACTTGAACTTAGAGACCGTCTTACTTAAGTCTAGCCGGCATAGCATCTGCGTCGACAGGTCAACCACGCGACATGGTGTTCGACCACTTCATCGTCTGGTAGCAGGCAGGCTACCGAATCGGGTGGTGCTTGCAAGGAAGAGGCTTGGCATCGCCTACCCCTGAACGACCGAATTCACCAGCGTGCCAATGCCGTCGATGGTGATGTTCACGATGTCGCCCGCCTTGAGACGGAAATCGTCGTCGGGCACGATGCCTGTGCCGGTCAGCAAGATCGCACCATAGCGAAACGTGTTGTCGCGGCCGAGATAGTCGATCAGGTCGCGAAATGTGCGGTGCATCTGCGCCGCGTTGGTCCGCCCCTCGAACACGATCGCGTGCCGGCGAAGCACGGCCAAATGGATGCCGATATGGATGCCGATGTCGGCCGGCGTCGCCGTTGGCAACGCTGGGCCTGGAACCGGCCGCGTCTTCCTTTGTGCCGCTGCAGCAGAATCCGGAAGAATTCTGACGGTGTCGGCGATCATTCGCGGCCGCGCCGATGCGCAGGAGTTAGTCAAGACTCCGGCGCTCCTGAAGCGGCGCGAAAAAGAACGGCCGCGTGCAACGCGGTTGATGATACGCGTAGGGAACGTGTCAAGGAACTGGGTCAACACGAGAATCATTACAAATGCGTAATGTCTGGAATAGGCCCAGGCCCGACCACCGCTACGGTCTAGTTGCGCGTGGTTGGACTCGGTAGATGTAGATCGAATAACCGGCCCTTGAAACCGGCAATAGTCGCAAGAATTGGCTGTCGTCGGGATTGCCTCTTGCCTGCCAGTGCCGATAGGCACGGAGATGGTTGACGCTGATGGCGTACCAGCCCGGCTTCAGCGGACCGGCGATCGCTGCCGTCGCGAATGGCATTCCAGGGGCCGTGGCCTCGTGCGGAAGCGGCATGGCCTCGATGCCGGCGGTTTTGGGATCCACAGTGCCAAAATATGAGACGTAGAGAGGAACTGCCGCCGAATGCGCCTGCGTCCAACGCGCGAGGTACAAGAGATCCTGGCCCCAATCGATGTTGGCGTCGACGAGATGCGAATGGCCGCGCATCGGCCCGCCGACGGTCTCGTTGAAGTAGGATAAGCAGTGGGGATACACCGCCATTGCGCTGATGATCGACCAGCTGAGGCAGGCGGCTGAAACAAGGCCCAGCGAACGATGGCCAAGTGGGACCGCGCGGGCAGTTTTGCTGACCGAAACAAAGGCAAATGGAAAGGCCGGAAGGAGGTATCGAAAGTGCCGGCTGAATCCCGTTTGCGAACTGACTATCAGCAGGACGATGATTGCCGGAGCCACGACGACCGCTTCGTTCATGGCGCCAGCCGAATAACCTCGGCGCGCTGTGAGCCCGGCCGCCAACAACGCCAGAACCAAGGTGCCGGATGGCACCTTGATCGTGAGTGCATAGAGATAGTAGTGCCACCATCCGCCCAGGCGCTGTTCTCCGCGCAGGAAAGAAAGCTTGCCGCGCTCGAAGTCCGATTTCTGGATATCGATGCCTTCCAAATAGCTCGATGGGAGCGGGACCGCGAGACACCCGAGCCAACTCCCGGCAAAACGGTTGCCCCCCCGGACTTCCACCTCTGGACCGGCGAGAAGGCTGCTGACGAATTTGAAATCGCGTAACCGTCGAAACGACCCCTCAAAACCGTAGCCGAGATTGATTAAGTACACCGCCGTCAGCAAGGCAGCCGACAACTGACGCGCTTCGGGCCACCGGCTTCGCCTCGTCCGCGTCCGGTGGTTGACCAAAGCCCAAACCAGCCACAGTGCGGGCAGCAGAGGGAACAGCACGATCCAGGTGGTTTTTGCCAATTCAGCGAATCCGAGGGCGGCTCCGGTCGTCAACGCGCGAAGCCAGCATGGATCCGCAAGCCAGCGATGAAAGCAGTAGCCGCACATGACGCCCAAGGCCGCCGCACCGGCGTCTGGCGTGATCATCGCCGCGTTGCCTAAGATATTGGGTGAGAACGACCAAAGCGCCGCGGCCACAATGCCCGGCGCCGGCCCGTAAAGCCATCGCGCCCACCGATAGCAGAAATAACCGCCGACCAGGCTAAACGGGATGCAGGCCCAGCGCGCCAACGTGAAATACCAGAAGACTTTGGCGCCGTTAGCTTTGACGAACGCGTCGCCAACCGCGAATTCGGCACGGTTGCCCGGATCGAAACTGTATGATGACCAATCGGTTTTCGCGCCGGCAACAACCACCGGGATCGCGGCGACCGATCGCACCAGCGGAGGGTTCACGCGATAAAGGTCGAACCGTGCGAAAAGCAAGTGGCTGATGCCCGCGGGGAGATGGGCCACTTCATCGATCGTGGGGCTGTTGCGATAATCGATCCATGCTAAAAGCAGGGCGTGCGTGGCGAGGATTGCTGCGACAACGCATGAAGCTCGGTCCCCAAAGCCACGGCGGGCGTCACGAAGCGCCGAACGAACATGCCCGACCAAAAGTCAACCTCAACAGTCAGTGAAAACGTCGCGAGCGGATGCTCCATGATAGCCGGTTCGAACGCAACGGGAAATACGCCGGCCATTGGCTTGTGCGACGCTTCTTCGATTCGCGACCGGCGGGTCGATTTTATTCGCGGAGCCGCATTGCTGCTGATCTACAGCGACCACATATCCGGAAACCTGCTCGCTGAGTATACGCTCTACTCGGTGGGCTTCGCCGACATGGCGGAGGTTTTCGTCTTCATATCAGGGTACGTAGGCGGAATCGCCTATTACAGACGGATGTCGGCGAAGGGCTTTTGGTCATGTCAAAAGAAGGCGCTCTATCGGGTTGGCCAACTCTATTTTGCTCATTTGGCGTCGGTGGCTGTTCTGATTTTGGTCTTGGCACTCCACCAATATGCACGCTCCCCCGGCGGCGCCGTTGTCCCGTGGTATCGCAGCGTCGAAGCGACGCCCGCGCAATCCTTGATTGATCTTGCGCTCCTACGAGGCTACCCACAGCACTTGGCAATCCTTCCGCTCTACATGGTCTTGCTGCTGGTCTTGCCCTCGGCGCTCGCCGCCGGCCGAAGGTCTATTGCGATCCCGGTCACCGTCTCGCTTCTTCTTTATCTCGCGGTTCCGGTATTTCCGCGATTGTTTGGCGTCCCGCGTCGCTGGGAGGCCGCCTGTTTTTTCAACCCATTCGCTTGGCAGCTTCTCTTTATGACGGGTGCGTTGCTCGGCACCTCCCCCGCGGCGAAACGGTTTATTCCGCGGAGCCCACTCGCATTCTTCTTAGGGGTCGCACTCATCCAGGCGTCGCTACTCATGCAAATCGCCTACCCGCGGCATTTAATTCCCTTGATCGACAAGCAGGACATGCAACCACTCCGCCTTGTGTTTTTCTTCTGCATGCTGGTCGTGGGGCGCTGCCTGCTTCGGGGCGAGCGACCGGCCCCCAACTTCTGGGATAGCCCTCTCGCACGACCGATCGTTCGGTGCGGCGAAAGCCCGTTGCCGGTATTTTGCGCCGGTGCCGTCCTGTCAACCCTGGCTAGTTGGCTGATCAACATGCACCAGCTTGGCCTTGTGGCGCAGATGCTGATCAACTTCGCGGGTTGGTTGGCGTGCTTCGCCGTCGCCACCGTGGCGAGTCGCGCGCGTTTGTGGCTGCGAGGCGAGGCACGACACGCAGCCGCAGTCCCGCTTCACGTCTAGCATCTTGAGTTCGCACGCTAATCGGTTTTGACAAACGAAACGCGCACGAAGTCTTCTGGAGAGCGGGACGCGTGAGCGTCCCGGTAAGCCCACGATACGAAGAGGCTATTTGGTGCGATGCCGCTCTGCGATCATTGTATTACCGGGAGGCTCACGCATCACGCATCCCGCTCGCGTGCCGGTAGGACTACGCGCCTAGTTTCTCAAAACCGATCAGGACGGCGCAGATCGAGCAGACAATCGCCGCTCAGTGGCGGGATGGCCGGGCAGCGCGTCACGTCTCTATAACTTGGTGATCGGCGCGAGAACCAAATTCCTGGCCTCCTCGAGTCCGGTAACGCCATACCGAACCAATTGATATGAGCGTCAAACCAAGTGCGAGCAAAACAGTCGGCCTTGCAACCGAATGTCGCCGTGGGACGAGAATGTATCCGGAAAAATCCGAGACGAAGCCGCGTTCTGGATCCCACTGGAATGTTTCACGCATCGGGTCGATGGTCGCCAAGTTCTGCTTTACGCTGTCGCGCCCGACGACCACGACGAAATGCCCTGTTTTTGCTTTCAGTCCCGAGATGCCGTGAAGAATGAAGGGGAACGGAACGTCGGCTAACTCATTCGGATGGACGAAACGAACGTCCGCTGGCACGTCAAATGCGCTTGCCGCGTCCGACAGATCTGCCATGGTGCATCCGCGGACGGGGTCGCACTTCACTCGGTCCTTTACCTGGTCCAAGGTGACGTTCTTTCCGAGCAGCTTAAGGAGCACGAAGAGCGAGTTTGGCCCACAGGCGTTCATCTCCAGCCATGCTGGCTTCCATAACCACTCGCCTTTATCGTCCACCATTTTCGCATGATCGCGCGCGGGCCACATGACAGCATGTTCCCGGGCGGTGGCGCCAGCGGCGAAGTTGCAGATAGCGACCAGGACGGCCGCGGCGGCCTTCTTGCGACGCAAGAAAACGTAGATCGCCACCAAAGCAAGGAGAAGCGCGTTAACAATGATGATTGGACCGATGATGCCGGTCCGCCGCGTCACGCGTGCGGACTCCTTTGCCTCGCCCAACGCTTTCTCAAACGGGTCACCTTGCTCATCCGTTACCGTGTAGTTGATTTTTCGAATTTGATCGGTCACGTGCGTACCAACCGGGAGTTGTACGGAGATAAGGCCTTCTGGGGCCCGGGAAAGGTCAATGTGGCTTACTTCGTACGTCGACCGGTTGGCGACCGTGTCCCATTCTGCCTCGGTCACTGTTTCCGGCGCCACGTAGCTATCGACGACTTGCCGAAAGCACAACCAAAGGCCCGGTTTGATCTCCCTAAAGTCGGAATTATCTACTTGTCGCGCGCGGGGTCCATTCACCTTCCAACGAAAAATTCGGCGATGCACCGCGAAACCGTGGTCTACGTCGACCCAGATTTTGTCCATGCCGGGCCATTCGATGACCCAGCAAGTGTTGCCATCAACCGGCTCTGGTTCCCGGAGCACCTTGTACTCTGCTGCGTTCGCGCTCAAGAAATCTGGCAACAGGGGCCTGCGCAAGAACTGATGAAGCATCGATTTCTTATCGCGCGCTGCCTCGTCGTATGACCTACCAATCGACTCAATGACCTGCCGGTAAGGGTTAAACCCGGCGTTCTCGAGGTGGTGCCAGCCGTGGAGGACATTGAAATTGTCCTTGGGTGCAAGAAAGACATATCGGTTCTCTTGCGTCCAATCCAACGACACGCCGCCTCTTAAGATATACACGCGCGGCTCAGCGGACACCGATACCTCTGGGGTTTCCATCGGATCCAAGGATCTCGCCTCTTGATACCATGCGCTGCCGTTGCGACCAAGGAGCCATTCGACGCGTTGCAGCGCGCCCGTAGCTCCCATGTTAAGCGATTCGATACGCGTGTATCTCAATGTGAGCTTGCCGGACTCAAAGAAGGCACGCTCGGCACGGCTCAGGCCGTCGGTTATGAATTCGACGCTCGGCGGCTCAACGTCACGTCCGTACACAGCATACGACATTATTACCAACACTATCACCGGCACGCTACTGATTCTCATGATTCCGAGAGCGCAAAGGTCGATTCACACCTTACACCACCCAACCGCTCACGATCGCTCGAGGCGCCGCCAACTTCTGCCAGCACGGCCGGAGCGTAGCTGAGCCGTGCCGGCAGCGAACATCAGCGCTCAGTGATCAACTGCCCGCACAATGCTTGGTCAGGTTGAGCGGCGTGTACAAGCACTTATTCCCCACGATGCAGGGAATCGGTCTACCCTCAGGCGAACCCAGCGGGTAGTCATAGATTGATGGGACCATGACGATGATTCCGCAGTCGGTGCAAGCTGTAGTGGTGTTTGACTCATTAGGGGTATAGCACTGACCGCCCCAAACATTTGCCGCCTCGACAAGTGAAACAGCACGACCTGGATTAGCCGAAGGGAGCAGTCCCGCGCATAGAGGCGCCACAATACAGCAAAGGCCTATGGTGCGAATTCGTTTCATACTTTCTCTCCAAAACAAATGATCAAAGCTTTCGTACAGAAACTTCATAGTCGTCTATGTGCGGTGTGTGCGGTGTTGCCTCCTTTTCACTTGGATGTGGATGGAATGCCCCCGCCCTCAGAACGCCTCGGAACTCTGACTGCATTGAACGTCCAGCCCCCACCCCTGGAACGGCAAATTTTTCCGGCCTCCCAACAACGGGTCCACAGCGCATACGGGTCAACGCCGCGCAGTAGACATATCGCCCTCGCAGCATGGCTGCATGGTAAAAGCGATTTGATTGAACGCAGCCGCATTTCTGGCTGAGCGTTGATATCGGCGATTAGGGCTGCCGCCGCGCGTTTTACTACATCGCGGCTGGGGCGAGCCGATGAGGGCGCCAGCGCGATCCATTCAAGGTGGTGGCCCGCAATGGTAATCCTATCCATAACGTCGTCCCACCAAATGCGGTTGCACTCGTAGGCGCCGGGCCACGACAAATCCCAGCCGCCCTCAGGGCGCTGGGAGCGCTCCAGCAGCTTCGACAGGCGCGCGAGCCATTGCAGCGCCGCGCGGCGTGATGAGATTCGACAGAATTGGGCAATGGTCATCGCACCGCAGGATGACTGTTACGGCATAGGGTGTGTGGCACCCCCCACATGCACCTTTACCGTACGGCTGCAACAACAACTCGCCGAGGAGATCGTCAAACGAATGTATGGCGCCGAGTCGGTCTGTCCACGCACTCTCCGGAGCCAGCCAAAACGCAAGTGCAACCGCCATAAACTCTCCCTCGCCCGACAGCGTGAACCGAACGGTTGCGTCGCGCAATAGATCAGCTACTGTGCCTAGTCGTCCCGATTCCGTCTCTATCGGCGTCGACAGCGGCAGCCGAGCCTCGCCGAGCACCATTAGAAGCTGGCCGTGGTGCCCCTCACCGCCCGATCCCGCCGCATCTGCGGAGCCTGCCCTGACAACGCGGATGCCAAAGGGCGAATCAAGCAGGTAACTACCGCCGCCTGGAACGGTAGATGCATTGCAGAGCTTGTCGCTCAACAGGATCTGCGTTGCTGCCGCGCCGGACCAAGGTATCCCGAGCACTCGATCGGAGAAGGACGCGGCCGGTCCCCACAAGCGCAATTCGTGGAGCAGCAAGGTGACTGTCGGCGGGTTCCAGTTAGGGAGACTCGCGCACAGCGCCTCGACCGCTTGCGATTCGGTCACAACGTCCTCGAGCCCGGGAATTGGGTCGATCCTGAGCGGCTGCTCACGGGCCTTGACCTCGACGGTTCCAGCTATCGCTGCCGGGATGCTCGTCGCGGCATCTCCGCGCGTCCCATGAGCCAACCGCAGATCAACTATAAATCCGCGAGCGGCCACCGCAACTAAGCCCACGCCACAGGCAGCGAGGGCAGCCTGCAAAAGCGATCGCACCTCTTTTTTCAACGTGCTCGGGAACATCCCTACGGCCTCCGCCGAAAAGTCCGGTCCTCGCCGAGATAATGAACTCCGGAAAAATCTGGGTGCCACCACCCGAAAGCGGTCGGCAAGCGATCCGGCAAAACACCGCCAACCTAACAAAAGGGAGCGCGGCAGGGAACCGCCGGGCAAGGCCAAAAGCATTAATAATTCGTAAGGTGCCGGTGGCGCGATTCCGTCCCGCGCGAGAGGAACTGCAACAAGACTTTGTGGCCCACAAGCCGCCGCTGATCTATCGCCGCCGCGACAAGGCCGACGACGCTCGCTATTTCCCGCCGCTCGTCGCCCCACAGCGGATCGCCGGTTTCGTCGTGGGCTTGAAAAGTCGCTCGACGCGCCTGAGTTTGGCGCATGGCTCGCGAAGACGACGGGCGGATCCGGCGCGTGCGAACCGCCGGACGAAGGTCGCCCCGAGGAACGTTGCGAGGCAGAACGGATGTGCGGAGAGGCTCTGCCTGGGCCACCGCCCAGGCGCTCGAAACGTGAAATCTTTCATCGTCGGCCGCGCGAAGTAGAACGATCAGTTGGTGCGTGTGTCGTCTTCGGCACGGTTCATCGACGGGACCAATTGAGGATCCGTGTCTCGTCAGCATAGCATCCCGATTCGACGGGTCAACTCACCCCTGCACCACCGAGTTCACCAGCGTCCCGATGCCGTCGATGGTGATGTTCACGATGTCGCCCGCCTTGAGGCGGAAATCGTCGTCGGGCACGATGCCCGTGCCGGTCAGCAAGATCGCACCATAGCGAAACGTGTTGTCGCGGCCGAGATAGTCGATCAGGTCGCGAAATGTGCGGTGCATCTGCGCCGCGTTGGTCCGCCCCTCGAACACGATCGCGTGCCGGCGAAGCACGGCCAGGTGAATGCCGATGTCGGCCGGCTCCGGCATGGCCTGAGCCAAGGTAATGCAAGGCCCCAACGAACACGATTGATCGTAGACCTTGGCTTGCGGCAGATAGAGCGGGTTTTCGCCTTCGATGTCGCGCGAGCTCACGTCGTTGCCGATGGTGAAGCCGGCCAACATCATCCGCGAATTGAGCACCAGGGCCAGTTCCGGCTCCGGCACGCTCCAGGCCGCGTCGAGCCGGATCCGCACCGGTTTATCCGGCCCGACCACACGGTACGGCATGGCCTTGAGGAACAACTCCGGCCGCGGCGCGTCGTAAACCTTGTCGTAACAGGCCGCGGCGCTGGTCGATTCTTCCATCCGCGCCGTCCGGCTGCGGATATACGTGACTCCCGCCGCCCAGACCTCCTGCCGATCGATGGGCGGCAAGAGCGTCACCGCGTCCAACGCCAGCCGGCCGGTGTCGGGATCGGCAAGCAAGTCGATCACGCCCAGCGGATCGTCGGCTTCCAGGATGTCGGTGAGCGTCTGATATTGGCCGGCGGTGGAAACCAGCGGCACGATCTCATCGCCGTCCAGCCGGCCCATGCGTTCGCCCTCGCCGTGCTGGGTGTATTTTACAAGCTTCATGGCAGTCTCTGCGCGTGGGTGGTTCTACGTGGCGAAAGAGGCGTTAGGCGATAGGCGTTAGGAAATGGGAGTCGCTCTAGGGATACTCAATACCTAACGCCTAACGCCTAACGCCCAATGCCTAACGCCTTGCCTCATGATTTGACAATCAAACGCGGCTGCAATCAATGGGACCGCGCACTTCGCCAGCGGCGCAGCGCTTCGATGACGCGCTCCAAATCGACCGGCAGCGGGGCGACAATCTCCAAGGGCTGACCCGTGTCGGGATGGGCCAGAGCCAGGCGTCGGGCGTGCAGGGCCTGGCGGTCGATGAGCACTTCGTCGTCGTCGGACACGCGACGCAGCTCGCCGCGCGTAAGCTTCGACCGACCCCCGTAGGCCCGATCGCAAAGCACCGGGCAGCCGATCGCCGCCAGGTGTACGCGAATCTGGTGCGTCCGGCCGGTCTTCGGCAGAATCCGCACGCTGCTGAAACCGTCGAACCGCTGGAGCACCTCATAGAAGCTCTGGGCGGGACGGCTGGCAGGGTCGGTCGGCCGGATGGCCATCTTTTCGCGCTGGTGCGGGTGAAAACCGATCGGCAGGTCGATGAGATCGCGGTCGCGGTCGGGTTGCCCCACGACGATGGCGAAATACTCTTTCGTCACGGTGCGGGCCTCGAACTGGTCGGCCAGGGCCTTGTGGGCGCGGTCGTGCTTGGCCACCACAATCACGCCGCTGGTATCGCGATCGAGCCGGTGTACGATGCCCGGCCGCGTCGGGCCGCCAAGCCCACTTAGGCGGTCGAAATGAAACTGCAACGCGCTGGCCAGCGTGCCGCGCCAATTGCCTTTGCCGGGATGGACCACCATGCCCGGCGGCTTGTTGATGGCCGCCAGCGCCGGGTCTTCGTAAAGGATTTCGAGCGGGATGTCGGCCGGCTCCGGCCCCTCGCGCGGCAGTTCGGGCAAAAAGACGGTGATTCGCTCGCCGGGGGCCACGCGGTGGCTCGCCCGCACGCGCTTTCCATCGACCTTGGCCGCGGCGGCGTTGATCACGCGGCGCAGGAACGTGCGGCTATAGCGGGGAAACTGCTGCGCCAGGAACCAGTCGAGTCGAGCGTCGGCCTGCGCGTCGGAAACGACAATTTCGATCGGCGCGGAAGAAAGTTCATCTGGCGGCATTGTTCGCTATGGACGGCCCCGCTCCTGTAGGGTGGGGCCAGCGAGCTTGCGAGCGCCGGCCCACCCTAAGGGACGTCGTCGCTTTCGGTGGGCCGGCGCTCGCAAGCTCGCTGGTCCCACCCTACGGTTGCACCTCGCCGCCATCGGCTTTCGCGTCTGGGACGTCCTCTTTCGGTGCATCGTCCTTCGGCTTGCTTTCCGGCTTTTCTCCGCCCAGGGTCATGCCCGACTGAAAGGGATGTTCCGGAAACTTGTTGAGGTCGAAATCGGGCTTGATGCCCGGAGTGCCCGGCCCTTTGGGCAATTTCGTCTCCGGCGATTGCTTGGCGAACCAATCATAGAAATCCTTCGTCGACTTGCGGTCGAGATCGGCCAGCCGGCTTTTGGCGAGCGAACTGAAGGCGCCGTCGGGCCAGTTGGCCAGCAAGGCGCGATATTGATCGCGCGCCGAGTCGAGTTCGTCCTTCGATTCGTAGGCTTCCGCCAGGCCGAAAGTGGCCCGTTCCGCCAGCAGCGATTCACCGGGCGCCTTTTCCAGCACGGCCCGATAGAGGTCCACCGCTTCTTCCAGCGCCTTGCGTGCGGCCGCGCGGTCTTTGAACAAATCGTCGACGCCCTTCGCGAGCTGGGTATCGGCCAGGCTCAACCGCGACCATTGCCCGGCGGGCGAGTCGGCCTGGTAATTGTTGGCCACTTCCTCCAGCCGCTCAAAGGTTTTGTTCGGGTCGGGCTGTTCCAGGGCCGAAAAATACTCTTCCCAGGCCTGGTTGGCGGTCGCTTCCCGCTTTTGATACCACAGGACCGAGGCAAATACGAGCACGGCCGCGGCCAGCACGCTCGCCGAGACGGCGGCGGAATAAGGCTTGAGGGCTTCGATTTTTTCACCGAGCCAGTCCGCCAACACATTCGTGGCCAGCTCGTGCCGGCGCTCGGTTTTCATAGCGTGATCTTCAAAGGAGGGCGGCGAAAGTTCGCGAAAAACAAAAGTCGGCAGCTCACCGCGGTCCAGCGCGCGACGGGCTTTCCGGCACATCGTCCAGCGCGGAGTATAGGCCGTGCGACGGAAAGCCGTCAAGGCGTCGCTTGGCGCTTCGCCTTTTGCACGTCGGCGGGCGCGACGCGCAGCCCTTCCAACTCGAACATGGCGACGATTTCCTTTACGCTTGCCCGTGGATAGAGCCGCACCTTTTCGCGGATGGCCCGGTCTCGCCCCAGCGGAGCGCCCACCTCGTCGCTATGGAACAGCGGTGGCGCTGAAGGCGGCTTGATGGTGCTCAACCGGCGCCCAGTCGCCTCTTTTTTTCCTGATCGGGTGGAAGCGTCCTTTCTCGTTACCGCTTTTTTCTTGGCCATTGGTCTGGGTTTCCTGTGCCAAAACGTTCGCGCTGAGCGCGCCGGAAAGTCACAGCGAACAATTATCGTGCCAGCGGCGTGCCAAATGGGGCCTTGCGGCGCAGCTTTCCCGTTTCAAGAAGTCGCCGTCGGATACGACGTCGTTTCAGCGACGCCTTGCCACCATGCTTGCCAATTCGCGATGGCCGATCCAAGAGACTGACCAGAGATCCACTCCTGCGACCAAACGGCTTCGCGGCGAAGTTCTTCGTCGTGGCCATCGAGCAAGGCGATCAACCGATCGGCACCCAGCAAGTAGCCGTGCTCGCCCAGTTCTCGGATGGCGGTCACGCGTTCGCCCGGAAGTGTGTCGGTGGAAGCCAGCCTGGCAATTGGCCCCTCCATGAGATACGTCGCCAAATGCGCCGGCGGCGGGTAATGCTCGCCGGTTCCTTGTTCGTCGACCCATGTTTGCCACCTGTTAAGGAGTTCCTCGAAGGGACAGTCGAAGTGCCGGGCGAAAGCTTCGGCCGGTCGCTTGCGGCGATCGGGGTCGTTGAAGAACCGCTGAAACGCCAGCCGTCTTTCGGGCGTCGCCCCGCGTCCGCAAAGAAATTCCATCACCGACCACGTCTGGGCCGCGAACTGCTGGCTCCAGGCGAAGTGCTTGAGATCGTTATGACGCAGATGTTTTCGCCAGTTGCGATTGACGGTGCCGGCGAGGAATTCGCCGGCGCCAATGGTCCGACCTGAGGCGCGGCCGGCCAGCACCCGTCGCTGCAGCCGCGCAAGCTCGTGATACTCGTTGTCGTGCGACAGCGCCGCCGCCAGCCCCTGGTCGATCCAGGCCGCGGGCGATCGGCCGTCCAGCGATTCGAGCAGATGATAGGTGAGCAGCCATCGCAACGTGACCCGCGGATCGGCGCTGTGCTGTCGTAGCGGGCTTTCGGCGACGAGCAGCCGCCGACCCGGCGCCCGCAGATAAACGCTCTTGCTGAGAAAGTGCGGGGCAAGCTGTATGCCCAGTCCTGCCAAATAGCTCGCCAGCGCCTGACCGTCTTCAAAGAAGAACGTGCGGACCGTCGGTGGGGGCGGACTAAGGCCGACCACGGACCGCAATCGATCGCGGGCGGCTTCGGCCTCCCTTTCCAGCATCTCGACCAGCGAGGTGCCGGGTGCCGACCAAGTCAGCATGTCGCCGATTTGCCGTGTTGTGCCCTGTGTGCCGGCGGCCCGTTCTGCGATCGCAAAATCGCGCGCCGGATTGGCGGCGCGCGCCAACTTCCATCGCAGCCTTGCGTAGACGATGCCGATGCCCAGGGCGATCGATCCCGCTAAGACCCCAAGGGGCAGCGGCGCGACTTCCCGGAGCTTGGCACCGTTACCGGACCTCACGACCACCATCAATACAAAGCCTAGCATCAGTGCCATGAAATAGCCGACAACGCTTGCTCGTTTCTTTTTGCGTTGCGAGCCGGGCGTGAGCGTTTTCGCTTGCTCGAAGCGAAGGCGGACCTTTTTTCGCGCACGTCGAAGGGCAAACACGATGAGCCAGATCGTCATTCCCGCCAGCGCCGGCCAGAGGGGCGGCTCAGGCATTTTCTCGAAAAGTCTTTTGCGCAGCCGGAACGTGCCGCCGTCCCAAAGATCGATCCTGCCGACGCCCTCCGTCAATAAGCTTTCGCCTCGCACGTCCGCGGCCAGGTGAAGCGTCGGCCCCATCGACAGCGGTTCGAACCGACCGCCGCCGTGTACGAGTCCGGTCCGACTGCCGGCGACGGCGAGCGTTCGCCCGTCGGCAACGAAGGTCAGGGCAGCAAAGGCCGCATCGTCGGGCAGCGTCTTCGTTTCCCGCTGGCCCGACTTCCATTGCCAGGTTTCAATGGTCGTGTTCGAATCATCGACGTCCTCGGATGTTCCGCGCAGGATCGCGATCGTTTGTCCGTCAGGCGACCAGGCCATATCCTGACACCAGCACTCGTCACCGCCGACGTCCGTTTGCGCCACGAGCGCCAGGGTGGCCGCGTCGTAGACTTTCAACTCGTTGGCCCCCGTGGTGACGGCAAGCACCGTTCCGTCGGGCGAGAATTTGGCGCGGAGGCCTTCGCTGGCGATGGTCCGCGGGGGGCGGTCGTTGTCGAGAGAGTGGATGGCCGTTCCGCGCCTGCGGTCTTGCACGAGCAGCAGATGTTGCCTGGGCGAGAAGGCGATTTGTGCCCCGAGCGTCGCCGCTGGAATGGTCTTGAGAACCTTGACGGCGCCGACGTCCCACAGGTCGATTCCGCGGCGCGGCCGGTTCCCCTTGCGTTGCCAACCGCGTGTAACGACGGCCTGTTTTCCGTCGGGCGAGAGGGCGAGTTGACCGGCAAGACCAAAACTACCCCGCGTCCGCAATGTGGCCTTGAACATGCCCGATGTGTCCCAGATAAGGACCTTTCCGTCACCCATCAATGCCCCGCAGGTCGAGCCGTCGGCCGAGACCGCGAGAGAAACAACCATGTCCTGACGGGCGGCCAGTCGGTGCGTGCGCCGATAGATCGGCACCACGATCGCCAACCCCAGGGCGGCGAACGTGACCCAAAACAGCAAACCGGCGAGTGTGAAACGACGAGCCATCGATGATGCCGACCAGGAGCGTTTGGGGCCGCTGACAAGCTGGGCCGCACTTAGTTATCCCCTGGCGGGTGCCATTTGACAATCCGCGACGCTGCATCCTTTTGCGACGTAGTAGGCGTAAGGTGGGGCCAGCTCGCTGGCCCCACCTTACGCATACCTTTGCCGCATCGCTTCGACCGGCCGCAGGCTGGCGGCGAGGTATGCCGGGTAAATCGCGCCGACGACGCCCATCGACAGTGCAATGGCGATTCCCTTGACGACGATCGCCGGAGAAACGCGGCCTTCAATCACGCCGGCCGCGGAGCGGACGTGAGACAAGACAAGCGGCATGGCCACCCCGGCCACCGATCCGAGCAAGGCGCCAAACAAAGCCAGAAGAAGCGCCTCGGAAAGAATCATCGTCAGAATCCGTCCGCGCCGCCAACCGACCGCGCGGAGTACGCCAAACTCCTGCGTCCGCTCGAAAACCGACATCGCCATCGTGTTCAGCACGCCGATGCCGCCCAAAACGAGCGCCACGGTCGAGGTGAGCCAAGCCATGGCCCGTGCCGCGCGAATCTGGGCGATGCTGCTCACAAAGTCGGCTGTCGAGAGGACCGACAGCCGTGGTTCGAGCCTCTCGATGCGCCCTTTCAATTCGTCGATCGCTTGCTTGGGAGCGCCGGGTTCGGCCTCGACGGTGAAACCGCTCACTTCACCGGCGCGGTCCGTCTCCTTTTGCAGCACGTCGAGCAGCATCACGACGGCCCCGTTGTCGTAAACGTTATGGCTCTCGAAGATTCCCACGACTTTGAACGCCCGGCCATAAAGCTCAATCGAGTCTCCCACCCGCTTGTCCAGATTGCCGGCGAGCACTTTGCCAAGCAAGACGCCCCGCCGGTCGGACGAAGTCAAACTTCGCCCGGAGAGGAACGTCAGACGGTCGAAGAGCGGACACTCCGCCGGCCAGCCGTTGACAATCACCATCATTTGGTCGGCCTCTTCCAGCGACACCACGTCGACCATGCCCCCGATGACCTCACGCACGCCGGGCAACCGGCGAATTCGCTCGCCCAGCCGCTGGTCGAGGCCGCTGGCAAGCTGTTCGCTGCGGCCCGATCGCTGAACGACCAGATCGATTCCGCGCTGGGCGTAAAGATCAAAATACGATTGCTCGAAGCCGTTGGAGATCCCCACCAGCGAGACCACTGCGGTCACGGCCAGGGCGATGCCCAGCGTCGTCAGCAACGAACGCTGACGCCGGCGGAACAGGTTTTTGATGACGAGCGTCAGAAACCACACGCGAGTGCATCTCCTACGGGCTATTCATACCGCAGCGCCTCCGTCGGCTGCAAGTTCGCGCCGCGATAGGCGGGATAAATCGCGGCGATCAAACCCACGACGACCGCCAGGGCAAATCCTGCCAGCACGGTCGCCGCCGAAACGTTGCCGCGAATCAGCCCGCGGGCCACGGTGAATCGGCTGAGCACCGCCACGAGAACGCTCCCCAGCCCCGTACCCAGCACCGCACCGGCCAGGCTCAGCAGGCACGATTCAGACAAAATCATCTCCATCACGCGCGACTTTCGCCAGCCGAGCGCCCGCAGCACGCCGATTTCCTGCGTCCGTTCCATCACCGACATCAGCATGGTGTTGAGCACACCGACGCAGCCGATCACCAGGGCGATGAACGAAGTGCCCCAGGCCATTTCGTCTGCAAGCTGAATCTCCATGTCCTGGCTGACGTATTGTTCGGTGGCCAGCGCGGTCAGCCTCAGCGGATCGCCGCCGTCGTCGGTCAACTGGTCCACCTGCTGCTTGACGGCTTCGATCGCGTCCTTGCGGTCCGACTCATCGGCGGCCAGCATCACCAGGAACTCGGAGACCTGCCCCTTGCGGTCCATGAGTTTCTGCAAGTCGGCCAGCAGGACCACGGCCGCCCCGCTTTCGAACGGGTTTGCGCTTTGATACACGCCCACGACGCGAAAACGCCGCAACTCGATCTCGACCGTGTCGCCGACGCGTTTCTTGAGATTCTTGGCGAGCCCATTGCCGAGCAAAACCCCGTTGTGGTCATCGGCCGTAAGGCGGCGCCCTTCAATCAATTTCAAGTTGTTCCAGACCGGCGATCCGGCCGGCCAGCCGTGTACCGGCAGGCCGACCACGCCGCTGCCGCTGAGCGAAATCACATCCGTCAGCGCCGGCACGACGTCGCCCACGCCCGGCAAAGCGGCAATTCGCCGGGCCAAACGCTGGTCCAAGCTGCTCGACGTCCTTTGGACCGCCCCCGCGCGGACGACCACCAGATCGACGCCCTGGTTCTTATAGGCCGCCGCGGCCGATTGACGCAGGTTGCGCGCCGCCCCGACAAGCGTCACCACCGTGGCCACGGCGATCGCCAAGCCCACGACCGTCAGCGTCGAGCGAAGCTTGCGCCGCAGCAGGTTCTTCAGCACCAAGTCGATCAATCGCATCCCATCACCAACGCCGGTGCGCGACGGACGCCGCGCCCACGGGCAGCAGTTGAGGCTCCGCGGCCACTTCGGCCTTCGTGGGCAGCGTTACCGCAAAACCTTCCGGCTTGACTACGAGCAACGAACGGTCGGACGTGTGCAGGACTTTTTCGGCGGTGTTGCCGATCAGCAGCCCGGACAGGCCGCTCCGGCCGGTACTCCCCATCAGGATCAGGCCGACGTCGAGCTTGCGCGCGGTGGCGTTGATTACTTGGTGAGGAATTCCTTGCGTCACATGGAGCGTGGCCGTGCCGTGATCGAGTCCCATGGCTTCCAACGATTGTTCCAGCTTTTCCAGCGCCAAGCGGCGTGCTCGCCGCCGGTAATAGCTTAGCTCCGCGCGGGTATCGTCGGAAATAGGCGGCACGCCGTAAAGCTCTTCGATGTCATAAACGTGCAGCAGGTGCAGCTTGGCACGCAGCGCCTTGGCCAACACGGCCGCCGTCGCCAGCAGGCGGTCTCCGATCGGCGAAAAGTCGAGCGGAACCAGGATCGATTGGGTCTCGCCGGGCAGCCCCTGGCGAGCGATCCAGACCGGCACCGGGCACGCCCGTGCCAGCCGCGTGGCCGTGCTGCCGACAAACACGCGCTTGACGGCCGACATGCCGCGCGTTCCCACCACGACCAAGTCGAAAGCGTTCTGTGGTACCGCCTCGATCAGGGCGATATAGGGAACGCCCACGAGAACCTGGCTGGCGATCTCGACGCCGGTCTGGCGATGATCGGCGACGAGCGATTGCAAACGCTGTTCGGCGTCGTCGCGCAGCTCGTTTTGCAGCCGCCCCAGGTCTTCGGGCAACGCCTGCCAGGCGGTGCCATAGTCGAGCATCGCAAACGAGACCGAGACATCGCGGATGACATGCGCGACCGTCAGTTTTGCCCCACACTGGCGGGCCAGCGAAATGGCCGTTTCCAGCCCCGTGGCCGCCGACTCTGAAAAGTCGGTGGCCAACAAAATGTTTCGAAAGCGCTCGGGTGTGGCATTCATGGCGTGGCTCCTGCGAAATCGTGTACTGCCCTAGCAATCGAAAGGCAGTTCACGTGCCAAACGTTCCGACAAGCCCTGCCGCACCTAGGCGGACCTGTATTCGGCGAAACTGTCGGGCTGCACGGCGGCGATCGGCGTGCTTTTCCGCACTCGGCGAGCGAAAAGGCACGGGGCGTCATCGCCCGTTTCCCTCGCCGGGCCCGCACGGTATCCTGTAGGTTTCGCTCCGCTGCCGTGTCTTGCTCCGACCAATGTCTCAATCCACCGATCACCGTTCGTCCGACGAGCCGTTCAAGATCGTGCTGGCCGACCGCATGCACCGGTTGCCGCCGTATTTGTTTGGGCGGATCAACGCCATCCTCTACCAGAAACGCCGGGCAGGCGATGATGTGATCGACCTGGGCATGGGCAATCCCGCCGAGCCGCCGCAAGAAGTCGTGATCGAAAAACTCGTCGAGGCGGCCCGCGACCCGCGCAACCACGGCTACAGCCAGTCGATCGGCATTCTCAACCTGCGGCGCGAGGTGGCGGGCAAATATCTTCGCAAGTACGGCGTGCGGCTCGACCCCGAACGCGAAGTCGTGGTCTGCCTCGGCTCGAAGGAGGGCTTCAGCCACATGTGCCTGGCGCTGACGGGGCCGGGCGACACCGCCATCGTGCCAGCCCCGTATTTCCCGGTTCACGTGTACGCGGTGGCCTTGGCCTCCGGCAACGCCATCGCCCTGGAGGTGGCCGACAGCGAGCGGTTTCTGGCCAACATCGCGCACACCTGCGAGCGGCTCTATCCCAAGCCGAAGCTGCTGATCCTCAACTACCCGCACAATCCGTCGACCGTGACGGTCGAGCCGGAATTTTACGTCGAGGTGGTCAAGCTGGCGAAGCGGTACGGTTTCATGGTGATCAGCGATTTCGCCTACGCCGACGTGGCCTTCGAGGGCTATCAACCGCCGAGCTTTCTGGCGGCGCCGGGGGCGGCGGAGGTGGGCGTCGAGTTCACCACCATGAGCAAGGGCTACAACATGGCCGGCTGGCGCGTCGGATTCTGCGCCGGCAACGCCGAGATGCTTAAGGCGCTGGGCACGATCAAGGCTTACTACGATTACGGCATGTTCCAGGCCATCCAGATTGCCGCCATCGTCGCCTTGCGGCAAACGGAGGCGGCCGTGGAAGACCAGGCGGCAATTTACCAGCGGCGGCGGAATGTGTTGTGCGAAGGCTTGCGGCGGATCGGTTGGGAAGTGACGCCGCCGCGGGCCGGCATGTTTGTGTGGGCCAAAATCCCGGAAGTCTGGCAACGCCGCATGGACACCATGCAGTTTGCCATGAAATTGCTGGAAGAGGCCGACGTGGCGGCCAGCCCAGGCAGCGGCTTTGGGCCGGCGGGCGAAGGTTATTTGCGGATGGCACTGGTCGAAAACGAGAACCGCTTGCGGCAAGCCGTGCGGCAGATCGGCCGCTGCCTGGGGCAGGAACACAAAGCGGGACCCAGCCCCTCGGAAAACGGCGCGTCTGCCCGTGTCGAGCCGGTGCCCGGACGCGAGAGCAAAGTGGGCGGGTAAGAGCGTGAAATCTCCGGGCGATTACGATAGACTGAATAGTCCTGCCACGGATGCCCGCCTACTTGTAAGACGCCCCGGATGCTCCGCATCGCCTTTGCTTGCACGGCCTTGATCTTCGCACCGTTGCCCTTTGGAGCCACGGCGAGCGAGGCTGCGTCTCCAGCCGCACAGCCGGTCCACTTTGGCCGACAGATTTTGCCGATTCTTTCCAACCACTGCTTCCAGTGCCACGGACCGGATGCCAAACAGCGGCAGGCCGATTTGCGGCTCGATGACGAGGCGAGCGCCAAACAGGTCCGCGAAGGCCACGCGGCCATCGTGCCGGGCAAGAGCGAAGCCAGCGAGCTTTATCGACGCATCGCCGTCGCCGATGCTGACGAGCGAATGCCGCCGGCGGATTTCCAGCGGCCGTTGTCAGCCGAGCAGATCGCCTTATTGAAGCGGTGGATCGACGAAGGCGCGCCTTGGGGCGGCCACTGGGCCTTTGAGCGGTTGACGCGCCCCTCCATCCCGCAAGCAACCGCCGCCGCCGATCGCCTCCAAAATCCGATTGACGCGTTCGTGTTCGCCCGGCTGGCGCGCGAGCGACTCACGCCGTCGCCCGAAGCTCCGCGAACAACGCTCATTCGCCGGCTGTCGCTTGACCTGCTGGGCCTGCCGCCGACGCTCGCCGAGACGGATTCTTTCGTGAGCGATTCCGGCCCCGATGCCTACGAGCGGCTGGTTGATCGGCTGCTGGCTTCACCGGCCTTCGGCGAGCGAATGGCCTGGGAGTGGCTCGACGCCGCCCGGTATGCCGACTCGAACGGCTATCAAGGCGATGGCGAGCGGACGATGTATCCCTGGCGCGATTGGTCGGTGCAGGCGTTCAACTGCAACCTGCCCTACGACCAGTCTACCGTCTGGCAACTGGCCGGCGATCTGTTGCCCGACGCGACGCAGGAGCAGACGTTGGCCACCGGCTTCTGCCGCAACCATACGATCAACGGCGAAGGCGGTCGCATCCCCGAAGAGAACCGCGTCGATTACGTGATGGACATGACGGAAACCGTGGGCACGGTCTGGCTGGGACTGACGCTCAACTGCTGCCGCTGCCACGACCACAAATTCGATCCGCTCACGCAGCGTGATTACTATTCGCTGTTCGCCTTCTTCAATCAGACGCCCGTGGACGGCGGCGGCGGAAATCCACAAACGCCGCCCGTGATCGAGCTGCCGACCGAAGAGCAACAGTCGCGTCGGCCGCAACTTGCCGCGGCGGTCGAATCGGCAACTGGCGAGCTCGACGCCTTCGAGATCACCTTCTTTCCCAGGGGCGAGGGACAGACGGCGGACCAATCGGAAAAAGCGGCCGGTCTGCCGGACGCGATCAAGGCCGTTCTCAAGCTCCCTGCCCGGCAACGCAACCGCGGCCAATTCGAACAGCTCGAAAAGCACTGGGAAAAGGATGCCGCCGACTATGTCGCGCAGGTGCAAAAGGTGCGAGGGGCAATCGATGCCCGCGATGCGCTCAACCGCTCCATCGCCCGCGTGATGGTGATGGCCGATACGCCGCAGCCTCGGCAAACCTTCATCCTGGAAAAGGGGCTGTATGACAAGCCGCGCGGGTCGGTGACCGCCGCGGTGCCGACCAAACTGCCGCCGTTGCCGGCGGGCGTGCCGGTCAATCGGCTTGGCTTGGCCCGCTGGCTCGTCGCGCCCGACCACCCCCTCACGGCCAGGGTGACCGTGAACCGAATCTGGCAGCAGTTCTTTGGCGTCGGCCTGGTGAAAACGCCGGAAGATTTCGGCGTGCAAGGCGAGCTGCCCCCGCACCCGGAGCTGCTCGATTGGCTGGCGGCGGAGTTTGTCGAGTCAGGCTGGGATGTCAAACGGCTTTGCCGGTTGATCGTCAGCAGCGCCGTCTATCGCCAATCGTCGGCCGTCTCGGCGGCACTGGCCGAGCGCGATCCGGCCAACCGCCTGCTGGCGCGGGGGCCGCGGTTTCGCATGCCCTCCTGGATGATCCGCGACCAGGCGCTCGCCGCGGCGGGATTGCTCGTCGGCCGCGTGGGCGGGCCGCCGGTCAATCCTTATCAGCCGGGCGACCTGTGGGCCGACATCACATTCGACCGCAAGCACTTTCAGCAGGACCACGGCGAGGCGCTCTACCGCCGCAGCCTCTATACTTTCTGGCGGCGGATTGTGGCGCCCAGCCTCTTCTTCGACAGCGCGTCGCGGCAGATTTGCACGGTGAAGCACCTGCGGACCAATTCGCCCTTGCACGCCCTGACGACGCTCAACGACGTGACGTACATCGAGGCCGCCCGCGCGCTGGCCGAGCGGGTTTTGACAGCCGGGCCGGGCGACATCAACGAACGCGTGAGCAATATCTTTCGCCACGTGCTGGCCCGGCGTCCGACTGCCGAGGAACTCGGCGTGCTCACCGCCAGCGTCGAGCGGCTAACGCGCGAGTTCGCCGCCGATCCGTCGGCCGCGGCCGAGCTGCTGGCCGTGGGCGAATCGAAGCGGAACGAATCGCTCGACCCGATCGAACACGCCGCGTATACCGCGCTCGCCAGTGCGGTGCTCAATCTCGACGAAACGCTAAACAAGGAGTGACCGCCGGAACATTAGCCCTTCACAAATGCCAGGTGCTTCCGCCAGTGGGCGTTGTCGAGAGAGGGAAAATCGGTGCGAAGATGGACGCCGCGGCTTTCCTGACGCATGGCGGCGGCGGCGATCATCATCCGGGCCACCCAAAGCATGTTCTGCAACTGCCAGCCCGCGGGATCGTCGAACTGGCGATTGAGCACGTAGCCGCACCAATGGCCCACCGTTTCTTCGGCCTCGCTCAGACCCGAGGCCTCGCGACGCACGCCCGCCGCCCGCCACATCAGGCTCTTCAGCGAGTTGCGGATGTCGTCCAGATCGAGCGTCTCCGGGGCGTCGTCCTGCAATGGATTCTCTAACGCCAACGCTCTAAAATCGTCGGGCATATCGAGCGCCAGACGCGAGGCAGCCTCGCCGGCGCGGGCGCCGTAGACAAGCCCTTCCAGCAGACTGTTCGAGGCCAGCCGGTTCGCGCCGTGCAGGCCGCTGGAGCTGACCTCTCCGGCGGCCCATAAGCCGGGCAGCGTCGTGCGGCCTTCGAGATCGACGGTCACGCCGCCGACCATATAATGCGCGCCCGGCCGGACCGGAATCCAATCGCGCGTAATGTCGATGCCGAACTCCGCACAGGTGGCGGCGATGCCCGGAAAGCGGCCGCGGACGCGCCGCGGATCGAGGTGCGAAAGGTCGAGATAGACGTTGGGGTGCCGCGTCTTTTCCATCTGCTTGACGATGGCTTGGCTCACCACATCGCGCGGGGCCAGCTCGGCGCGCGGATCGTAGTCGGGCATGAAACGATCGCCCCCGCGGTCGACCAGCCGGGCCCCTTCGCCGCGCATGGCCTCGGTGATCAGGCTGCGGCTGCTGCCGGCGATGTAGAGCACGGTGGGGTGAAACTGCATGAACTCCATGTCGCGCAGCTCGGCCCCGGCGCGAAAGGCCAGGGCATGGCCGTCGCCGGTGGCCACGGGCGGGTTGGTGGTTTCGCGATAGATTTGCCCCGCCCCGCCGGTGCAAAGCAGCGTCTGCTTGGCCCACACGAGCGTCTTGCCGTGCCGCGGATTCCAGACCAGCGCCCCGCGGCAAGCGCCCTCGTGCGTCAGCAGGTCGAGCGTGAACGTGTCTTGCCAGGTGGTCACGTGCTCGAGCGTTTGCACGCGGTCGATGACGGCCCGCATCACTTCGCGGCCGGTGGCGTCGCCCAGGGCGTGGACGATGCGGTCGTGGCTGTGCCCGCCTTCGCGGCCCAGGGCCAGCTCGCCCGATTCTTCGTCGAACCGCGCTCCCCAGGCAATCAGCTCGCGGATGCGATCGGGCGCCTCGCGCACCACGAACTCGACGACTTCCGGATCGCACAAGTCGCCGCCCGCGCGAAGCGTGTCGTCGATGTGGTTCTCGAAGCGGTCTTCCGGATCGAGCACGCCGGCGATGCCGCCCTGGGCATAGCTGCTGTTCGACTGCAACAGGCTCTCTTTGGTGACCACCAGCACGCGCAGCCGCGGATCGACGGCCAGCGCCGCCCGCAATCCCGCCAGCCCGCCGCCGACGATCAAGACGTCGGTAAAATGGTGCGGCATCCGCTTGGGATGGAAGGGAACCAGGTAACGCGGTTCATCGGCGCCGAAGCGGGTGGTGACGGTGGGATGCATCGAGACGGTCGCCTATTCTACTTGATGGACCGCACCAGTTTTTCGGCGTCCTCTTCGGAAAAGTCGTCGGCCTTGAGCTGCGCGACGATCATGGCCGTTCCCTGCTTGCCCTGGAATGTCCCTTCCACCTGCACGTATTTTTGCTTGTTCTGCCGGTCTTCGGCTTTTTGGATTTGAAACGTCGCCGGTTCGCCGCGGATTTCCAGCTCGACGTCGCGCGTTTCGAGCACCCGCAGTTGTTTGGCCTGCCGTCCCTGCGCGTGCATCTGCACGTCCATTTGCTGCCTAAACTCAGTGATGTCGCCCATCGCCTTTCCCGCGCTCATCAGGAAGATGCCGCCGTCGCGTTTCGGCGCTTGGTAGGCGACCATCGTCATGAAAGCGTCGCCGCTGAACGGGTTGTTCATGGAGATTGCGACTTCGGGCTTGAAACCTTGGGGCACGTCGAAATCGGCAATTTCACGGCTCTTTTGCGCCACCTCTGCGGGATCCTGAGTCGGTATGAAGGTCCTCTTGCCAAGCAGGTACATGGCTATTCCGCCGCCGCCGCAGCAAACGAACAGCATCAGCAGACAACCGACGCCCAAATACAGCCACACGCTCGTTCTGCTGGATGAGGGCGGCATGGGCGTACGATACGGATCGGAGGCGTTCGGATCGCTCGACATGTTCATGTTTCCAAAGGAATCCAAAAGTGCCGGAACTGCCCATTCGGGGCGAACGACCAGCGTGCAGCAAATTGTCGAATGCCCGACGCCGCGTGTCAATCGAGCGAACTATCGCCGCGTGGGAACGGCCATCAGCACGTTGCTCACCCAGGGCGCGGCAATCGCGCCCCAGATGAAGAGCTGAACGCAGTTGAGCGATAGTCGAAACGCCGTTTCCGGAGCGATCAACAGCGGCAAGAAACCAAGTGTGCCGATGAGCGCCAGGCCGGCCGTGAATAGCGCCATCAGCCGGCGGGGCTTGCCGGGCTGGCAACGGTAAATCGCCGAGATCGGTATGCACAACACGCCGAATACGACCGCGGCGAAATAGACTTCTTCCCGGCCGCTGGCCAGCGCCCAGCCGAGCATGCCGATGCCCGCTGCCAACGAGGCCCCCAGCCAGTTCGATGCCACCACCTGCTCGCGCGAAAGAGCCAGCCGCCCGAAGCGGTTCAACCGCAGCAACAGATTGAACAGCGGATCGGCAACCCAGGTCATCAGGGCGAAGACCACGTAGACGATGATCAGGGGCGTGACCCAGGCCGACCATTCAGGGTTCGCCACCTCGAGATTTCTCAGGCCCCGCACGCCCAAGTAGCCGCCGATCACCACGCCCCATTGGAACCGCGGCGGCAGGCGGGCCATCCAGAAAAACCAGATCAGCATCCAACGATACACGCCGTGCCGGGCCTTCATCGCCTCGACGATGCCCCGCCGCGCCCACTCCAATTCCGGGTCGATGCGGAGCGCTTCGCGAAAGTGCTCCATCGCTTTTTGCGGCTGCCGTTGTTCGAGCAGGGTCCAGCCCTGGTTGGCGTGCGTCAGGGCCACATCGGGATTGCGCGCCAGCGCGGTGTCGATCGTGGCGCCTGCCTCCGCCCGGCGTCCGAGCTTCACCAGGCTCATGGCCCGCAGGTTGGTGCAGGCCACGTGCTCGGGATCGCAGGCCAGGCCCTCCGTCGCGGCGTCGAGCGCCTGGCGCCAGCGGCTTTGCGAAAAGTGGATGCGGGCCAGCAGGGCGAAGTAACTGGCATCGTCGGGATCGAGACGCAGGGCCTCGCTCGCCGCCGGCAGCGCCTCCTTGGGCCGGTTTCGGGCGTAAAGCACTTCGGCCAGGGCGTAGTGCGAAAACGACTGGTCGGGGCCCAAGTGGATCGCCAGCCGTGCCTCGTCCATCGCCTCCGCGTACTTCTTCAGCTCGCACAGGCAGAGCGCCAGTTGCGCATGCACGAGGGGACTGTTCGGTTCGGCAGTCAGATGTTGCTGCAATTCGCCGATCGCGTCTTCATAGCGCGACCGCTCGATGAGCAATTGGGCCCGCGCGAAGTGACTCATCCGAGTTTCATGTGTTTGAGAATGTCGTCGTAGATGCCGCCCTGGTTCGAGTAGAGGGCGTAGTTGCGGGCGGTCGAAAACCACTCGCGGGCCGTCGGCTTGACGGCGCCGGCGGCGGCCAGCAGGTCGGCGGTGCCCAGCGGCTTGGGCACGCCCTCTTTCATCGCCAGCCGCAGCTTGCTTTCGATCGCCACGTCGACCAGCCCCTTCAGGTCGGCGCCGGAGAAATGGTCGGTCTTCTTGGCCACGTGGTTGAAGTCGATCTCGGCCACGGGCTTGCCGCGGCAAAGGATGCGCAGAATCGCTGCCCGTGCCGTCAGATCGGGCGGCGGCACGAACAAGATGCGGTCGAAGCGGCCAGGCCGGCGGAATGCCGGATCGAGGTGCCAGGGAGCGTTTGTCGCCGCCAGAATCAGCACACCTTCGTTGGAGGTTTCGACTCCGTCGAGCTCGGCCAGAAACTGGTTGATGAGCTGCCGCCCCGCGCTGTGCTGCATGTCGGACCGGCGCGCCCCCAAGGCGTCGACTTCGTCGAAGAACAGCACGCAGGGCCGGTTGTTGCGGGCCTGCTCGAACAGCTCGTGCAGGTTCCGCTCGCTGGTGCCGATCCACATGTCGAGCACGTCGCTGATGCCGACGGCGATGAAGCCGGCTTTGATTTCGCCCGCCGTGGCGCGGGCCAGGTGCGTCTTGCCGCAGCCGGGCGGGCCATACATCAAAATGCCGCCGCCGATCGCTTTGCCGTAGGCCTGATAGATTTCCGGGTGTGTCAGCGGGTAGATGATTTTCAGGCGGATCTCTTCTTTGAGCGCGTCCATGCCGCCGACTTCGTTGAACGTGACCCTGGGCCGCTCGAGTTGCTGCGGCATGCCGCGGGGCACGTCGCCCCAGGCCTCGCGCAGCCGGCCATCGACCACGTCGGAATTGGACGAGTCTGCCCCCACGCCCAGCCGCGTGGCCAGCTCGACGTCGGCCACGGCCGCATCGGTCTCGACGGCCAGCTTGTACTGGGCCACCGCCCTTTCGACTTCGCCCGACCGCAGCAGCAGCCGGGCTTGGAGCAGATAACCCGCGGCGGGCGGGTTGCGGTCTTTGGCCAGGTCTTCGACGATCACCAGGGCCGCGCTGTCTTTGCCCTGTTGATAAAAGGCCCGTGCCAGGCCGAGCTTGAGCTGCACGTCGTGCGGCGCCATTGAGAGGGCCTTGCGATACTCGGTCTCTGACTCTTCGGCATGCCCGTGACTGAGCAACGTCTCGGCCAGATGCCGCCGCAAAGGCAGATTGTCGGGCGACAACCGCAGCGCCTCGCGCAGCGATTGCAGGGAATCATCACCGCGAGCCATGAGTGTGCCCTGGAAGCTTGAGCCTGGAAATACGAGTGGTGTCGAGGAACGATCAATCGTAGGGCGGGTGGGTTTGCGCTGTCAAGGTTCGCGAGCGGGCCGAATGCGGTAGCGTGTTTTACTCTCTGCCGCTAGCATAGAGCGAAACTGTGGCGGCGAAGGGGTCAAGGGGGAACGGTTTGTAGCGGAGACCGTACATCAGCTCAATCGGGAGTGAAGGAAACAGGAACATGAATAAAGACGAAATCCTGGCCAAGGTGGCGGCCGGCGAGTTGCCGGTCGAAGAAGCGTCCAAGCTGCTGGCCGACAAAGAGCCGAAGCGCGGCCAGCTCTATTGCAAGGTGAGCGAGAAAGGCGCCGTCAGCGTGTACGGCCTGCAACGCATGCCGGTCACGTTATACGTCGAACAATGGGAACGGTTGCTGGACTTCGGCGACGAAATCCGCACGTTTCTCAAAGAGAACGACTCGCGGCTGAAGCGGAAAGAGCGATAGCGGCTATCGCCCAACGCCTCTTCAATGAAGATGTTTGTTTACGAATACTTGACCGGCGGCGGCTTGTTGGCTGATGCGGGCATGTCCGCCGGAATTGATTCGCTGGCCCGCGAGGGTCGGGCAATGTGCGCGGCGCTGGCCGCCGATTTTGCCGCGGTCGGCGGTATCGAAGTGATGTGCTTGCACGATGCACGACAGGCCGGGCTGCACGCGCCGAACGTTTGCTGGGCTGATGTACGAAGCGCGGCTGAACACGACGTGGCCTTCGACCGCGCCGCCGCCGATGCAGATCGGACGGTGGTGATCGCTCCGGAAATCGGCGGCGTTCTTTTAGAGCGCTGCCGGCGGGTGATCGCCGGCGGCGGCCGATTGCTGGGAAGCTCGCCCCGGCTGGTCGAATTGGCCGGCGATAAGCACGCGACTGCGGTGCAGCTTGCCGAAGCTGGCGTGCCGGTGCCGCGCGGCATGCCCTTCGTGCCGGGCGAACCTTGGCCGCGCGATTTTCCTTACCCTGCAGTCTGGAAGCCGCTCGACGGCGCCGGGTCGCAGGGATTGCGATTCATCGAACACAGCGAGGTTCCATGCGTTGATGCGAGTCGCCGCCGCGGCCGTTTGGAAGCGTTTTGTCCCGGCATGGCGGCGAGCGTCGCGTTGCTTTGCGGGTCGAACGAGCAGGTCGCTCTGCCCCCCTGTCGCCAGCGGCTCAGCCGAGACGGTCGGTTCCATTATCTGGGCGGCGCATTGCCGCTTCCGCCGCCCTTGTCAGACCGCGCCACACGCCTGGCGCGCCGCGCCATCCAATCGCTTCCCGGACCGCTGGGCTATCTCGGCGTCGACCTCGTGTTGGGCGAGTCCGACGACGGCAGCCGCGACGTGGTCATTGAAATCAATCCGCGGTTGACGACCTCCTACATTGGCTTGCGCGCCGCCTGCCGGCAGAACCTGGCCGCCGCCATGCTGGCCATCGCCTCGGACGGACCGTATAACTTGTCGTTCAGTGACGAGATGATCGAGTTTCCATGAATCTTCTGGCTTTCGACGTTGGCGGAGCAAACCTGAAGGCGGCGGACGGCCGGGGCTTCGCCGTGAGCGAGCCATTTCCGCTCTGGCAAAGGCCGGCCGAATTGCCGGCCGCCCTGCGGGAAATCATCGCACGGGCGCCGTCCGCGGAGAAGATCGCCGTCACCATGACCGGTGAGCTGGCCGATTGCTTTGAGACCAAGGCCGAGGGCGTTGCCCACATCGTCGAGGCAGTGTGCCAGGCGGCCGGCCAACGTCCGGTGCTTGTTTACCTGACGGACGGCTCGCTCGTGCCGCCCGAACTCGCCTGCCGGCAACCATTGTTAGCGGCCGCCGCGAACTGGCATGCGCTGGCAAGTTTTGCCGGCCGGTATTGCGCGTCCGGTGGTGCGTTGCTGGTCGACGTCGGCTCCACGACCACCGACATCGTGCCGCTCGTCGATGGCCGCGTTGCCGCACAAGGCAAGAACGATCCGGAACGGCTTGCGGCGGGCGAGTTGGTCTATACCGGTGTGGTCCGCAGCCCGGTCTGCGCCGTCGTCGATGCGCTGCCTTGGCGAAAGCAACAGGTGCCGGTGGCCGCGGAGTTGTTTGCGACCACGCGCGACGCCTATCTGCTGCTCGGCGATCTTGCCGAAGACCCGACCGATTGCCAGACGGCGGACGGCCGTCCGGCCACGAAGTCTGCCGCCCGCGACCGCCTGGCGCGGATGATTTGCGCCGACCGCGACCTGTTCAGCCAAGAAGACGCCCTGGCGGCCGCCGTCGCCGTCGCGCGTGGCCAATTGTCGCAGCTCGGCCTCGCCGCCCGAAACGTGCTGCGACGATTGCCGGAAGTGCCGGGAACAATTGTCATCTCAGGCCAGGGAGAATTCATCGCCCGGCAACTTTGCCAGCGTCTGCAAGTGCCGGCACCGATCGTTTCGCT
Organism: Pirellulales bacterium; assembly: GCA_035533075.1. Lineage (NCBI taxonomy): Bacteria > Pseudomonadati > Planctomycetota > Planctomycetia > Pirellulales > Pirellulales bacterium. The sequence goes on from DATLUO010000212.1 coordinate 29,485, forward strand.
GGCCCAAGAACTGGGTGCGACCGTCTCGCAAGCGGCGGCGGCGCATGCGTTGGCCGTAATCGCCGGGGAACGCACGTGAACCAGCTCGCCGGCCCACCGGTCCGTGTCGTCAAACTGGGCGGCAGTCTTCTTGATCTGGCCGATCTGGCCGACCGGCTGCGGCGCTGGCTTGGCGAGCAACCCGCCGCAGCCAACGTGCTGGTCGTGGGCGGCGGACGTATGGCCGACGTGGTGCGTGACTTCGACAGGCGGCATGGTCTTCGTTCAGCCGATGCCCATTGGCTGGCCATTGCCGCGATGGCGTTGAATGCACGACTTGTGGCTGCATTGCTGCCCGAGGCCCTGTGGTTGGAATCGCTGCTCGACAACGGCATTCGCGACGCACCTTTGTCTATCCTCAATCCGGCACGCTTCCTTCGCGAGGACGAGGCCGCTGGATCGGCTGGTCGGTTGCCGATGAGTTGGCAAGCGACCAGCGACTCGATCGCCGCGCGCGCGGCTGAACTGCTGGCCGCCGACGAGTTAGTGCTGCTGAAATCAACGTCCCCGCCCGAACCGGCGACGGTTGAGGTTCTGCTCGCGGCGGGATACGTCGACGCCTTCTTTGCCAAGGCAAGCGGAGGCGTGGCGCGCGTTCGATACTGCAATTTGCGGGACGGAACCAGCTAGCCGCAAAAGGCATTCAGCACGATGGGTGCCGGATGTTTTTCGCGCTATTTTTTCTTCGGCTTGGCGAACAAGGGCCGCAAGGGCATCGAAAACCCCGGCAGCACATCGCCGCCGGACAAGGTCGCGTTTTCATCGAGCACGGTCGATTCGTCTTTGCCAGTAAACACTTCGACGGTTTTCTTACGCGGCTCGACGAACCACACCAGGCGGACGCCGGCGCCGAAATAGTCGTCCAGCTTGCGGTCCATTTCCGGTTTCGTATTGCCCTCGCTGAGCACCTCCACGGCCAAATCGGGCACGATGTTGGGAACCGGTTCTTCAGTGATGCCGTCGGGAAATTCTTTCCATGAGGCGAAGGCCACGTCGGGAATCCGCACCATTCCCGGAAAAAGTCGCATCATGCCGCCCTCGCCGCTCACGACACCCAGATTATGAGTCTCGACAAAATCTCCCAACCGCCGCGCAATGGCCACCGCGATAACGCTCTCGTAGAATCCCACGGTTTTCTCCACCAAAACGCCCTCGACCAATTCACAAAGGCGGTTCTCATGCTCCTCAATGTCGATCACGTCTTGTTCCGTGGCGGTGCCCGGAACGGGCACACTCCGAATGCGCCAGGCGGGCATGGGACCGAACAGTTCGGCCAGATCGGTCAGCGTCATCGCGTTGGGAGGGTTTTCGACTTGTGCCATAACGACTCAGGAAAAACGCGGTCACTTGTAATTCTGACACGTTCGGCGCCGAGCGGCAAGCGCGATGGCTTGTGCCATCGAAGGCCAGCGCGACTCGATCGTAATGCGGTCAGGGTTTGCCCCAGCCACAGCGGAACAGATCGCCGGGATTGAGGATGAGCGTCGCCTCGGCGGTCACATACGCCGTGCCGCGGATGCGTGGAATGATCTTGCCGTCTTCGACGCGCACCGATCCTTCGAACACGCTGCCCACGATGCTCTCTTGCCGCCAGGTTTGTCCCTCGCGCAGCTTGCCGTCGGCATAGAGGCAGGCCAGCTTGGCGCTGGTGCCGGTACCGCAGGGCGAACGGTCGTAAGCCTTGCCTGGACAAAGCACGAAGTTGCGGCTGTCGGCATCGGGGCGGCCCGGCGGACCGAACAGCTCGATATGGTCAATTTCCTGGCCGTCGGCGCCGGTGATGCCCTGCTCGGACAACGCGCGGCGAATCCGCCACGTGACGTCGGTCAACCGTTCGACGTTGGTCAACTCGATCTGCTCGTCGTGGTCACGGACGAGAAAAAACCAGTTTCCTCCCCAGGCGACGTCCCCCACAACGGGGCCCAGGCCCGGCACATCGAGGACCACGGCAGCCGCGTGGCGATAACTGGCTACATTGTCGAGCGAGACCTGGTTGGCGCCGTCGTATTCGACGGTCACGGCGCCGACGGGCGTGTCCAGTCGATGCCGGCCGGCGCCGATGCGACCCAGATGGCCCATCGCCACCACCACGCCGATCGTGCCGTGCCCGCACATGCCCAGACAGCCGACGTTGTTGAAAAAGATCACCCCGGCGGCACAACTCGGATCGACGGGCGGCACGAGCAGAGCGCCGACCATCACGTCGCTTCCCCGCGGCTCGTTGACGACGGCCGAGCGAAACGCATCGAACTGCTGGCGAAAGCGATCGCGGCGGGCGGCCAACGACGTCGAGCCGAGATCGGGTCCACCGGCGATCACTACCCGCGTCGGCTCGCCGCCGGTGTGCGTGTCGATGACTTGGATGCGCTGGAGTCGGGCGTCGGGCATGGGAAGAAGGCGTTAGGCGTTGGGCATTGGGCGTTAGGCATTGGCCGGCAGAGCGCAATTGGAATACGGCGCCTAAAGCCTAACGCCCAGCGCCTCGACGACGTTCGCAAGCTCGCTGGTTGGGTGTCACACGTTACGGCACATAAACAAATTCCGCCAAGTTGAAAATCACGTGCGCCATATCTGCCCACAGCGATTGGTTCTTCAGCGTGTCGGCCTCGGCAACCTGGTGCAGCTCGGCAAACTGCCGCACCGCCTTCGCGAAACGCTGCTGCTCGGCGTCGCTCGGCACGCGGCCCAAGGCCGTCTCGAACATGGAAGCGATCCGCTCAGCCACGCTGCCGGCCGGTTGCTGAACGAGCCGGCCAGCCCAGACGTTTGCCTGGCCCAGCACAAACGGGTCGTTGAGCAAGGCGAGCGCCTGGGCCGGCACGTTGGTCACGTCGCGCCGGCCCTGCGTCACCTTGCCGCCGGGAAAATTGAACGCGCCCAGAAACTGCGGCGCCTCCATCAGGTTGTTCTTGATGTAAACACTGCGGCGGCCGTTCCCGTCGAGCGGCCCGGCGAAAAGACGGCGGTCGGCGATATCCTGCTGCCGATAAGGCTGCACGCTCATGCCAAACAGCACCGGCTCCAGTCGCCCCGATGCCGCCAGAATGCTATCGCGAATGGCCTCCGCTTCAAGGCGACGGGCAGGATAGTGCGAGAGGAGCCGATTCGCCGGATCGAACTGTTGAGCGGGGGGCAATGCCTCGCTCGATGCTTGAAATGTGCCGGAAAGCACGATCGTGCGAATCAACCGCTTCAACGACCAGCCCTCGGCCGCGAATCGGGCGGCCAGATAATCGAGCAACTCCGGGTGCGACGGCTGCTCGCCGATATGGCCGAAGTCGTCGACTGTTTGCACAATGCCCGTGCCGAACAGATGGTGCCAGACGCGGTTGACCATCACACGGGCCGTGAGCGGGTTTTCGCGGCTGCCAATCATGTGGGCCAGTTCCAGCCGCCCGCTGCCGGCGGCCGTGAACGGCGCGGGCGCGCCCGATAGCACTTCCAAGTAGCGCCGCTCGACGGTCTCGCCGGGCCGCCGGCAATCTCCGCGGACAAACACCGCTTGCTCGATGCCCGGTCCCCCGTCGGCCGCGCCGGGAACAACCCGCGGCAGCGTCAAGCCGCCCTCGATCTGCCGATATTGCTGCGCGAGCGTCGCCAGCCGCGGCGATGCCGAGGGACTATTTGTCAGCAGCTCGCGGCGCAGCAAGGCATCGACCCACTGCACGTCGTCGTCGCCGGCCTGCTCCGAAGCCCAGGCATCGATCGTCCGATCAAGCAGGGCCGCATAGCGCTCGACGACTTGATTGAAGCTCTGCGGTTCACTTCCCGCGAAGAGCGGCAGCAGATGCTTCAGCTCGGCTTTGGGCGGCTCGGCCGCGTCGTGCAGCACGACGCGCGTCACGCCGAAATACGAGCGCGGATCTTCCGCGGCTTTCTCCCACGGCAGCTTGTAGTTCGCCTTGTCGCCGCCCAGCGCGCTCAACTGGTCGGGGAACTTGGGGTTGTCGAACATGGTCATCAGTTCGGCGTAGGTCCGCAAGCGGTCGCGGTCGTCGGGCGGCGAAAAAGTGATCCACTGCCAACCATCGGAGGTCAGGGCGCGGTAGTTCACATAGTTGAACTGGCAGTTATTCGAGACCAACCGCACGGCGCTCGACCGCTCGCCGACAACGCGAAAGCTGATCTTTTTCTTACCCGGCGGCAACACGGCCGAACGCAGCGTGCCGTTGAGCTTTTCGGAAAGCGCGTTGGTGTAAAGGCCCGCCGGCAGCACGGACTTGACGAGCAGGTCGCCTTGGGCATGGAGCGCGAACTCGCCGCTGCGGGCCGGCCCTTCCTTAAGTCCCTGCCCCCCGATCTGCCAGTCGGCCGAAACGCCAGTGCGAAAATCGGCGAAGGTGCTGAATTGCGTCTGGTTGTATTGGCTCCGCTCGCGGTCTTGCTGCGTATACTCTTCAGAGAGTTTCCGCCAGGCCGCGGAGAAGGCCGCCGGATCGTCGCCTGCGGCGGCCATCCGCCGGGCCGGCTCGAACGGATCTTCCAGCGGGGCCTTCTCGACCGCCAGCGCCGCGACCCACTTTTCCAGCCGACCGGCGTCGAGGCCCATTGCCAACTGTTCGGCATACGGATGATTGGCCCGCTTGGCACGGGCGGCCTGCAGGTAGCGGGCGATTTGCTGGGCGTCGCTCTTCCAGGCGGCGGCCAACTCCTTGCGGATTTCGGCCTTCAGGTCGCGAAGCTGGCGCATCGGCCCGGCGTTGGCCTCGGGCGCGTCGATGGTGTGGCTGACCATTCGCGAGCTGCGCAGCACGCCGAGCAGGGCGTAGTAGTCGCGCATCGAGACGGCGTCGAGCTTGTGATCGTGGCACCGGGCGCAGGCCACCGTCGTCGCCTGAAACGCCTTGCTCAGCGTGTCGATCTGGTTGTCTTCAATGTCGTAGCCGATGTCGGGCAGCGAGATGCAATCGTCATGGTTCGCCTCGCCGAAGCGGTAAAAGGCCGTGGCGATGACCGCCTCGTTGAACCGCTCGGCTTCGTTCCAGCGCGGCGGCAGGAGGTCGCCCGCGATGTGCTCGCGCACGAACTGGTCGTAGGGCAAGTCGGCGTTGAATGCCCGGATGAGATAGTCGCGGTATCGCCAGGCATGATGGACTTCATAGTTCCACTCGTTGCCGTGCGTCTCGCTGAAACGCACCACGTCCATCCAGTGACGCGCCCAACGTTCGCCGAAATGGGGCGACGCCAAGAGCGAGTCGATATAACGCTCGACGGCGGCCGAAAGCTCGCGATCACCCTTGGCGGCGGTGAGCCGGGCGACTTGCTCCGGCGTGGGCGGCAATCCGGTGAGCAGCAGCGCCAAGCGCCGCGCCAAAGTGGCGGGCGTAGCGCGAACGCCCGGCCGCAGCCCCTTGGATTCGAGCGCGGAGAGAATAAAGCGGTCGATCGGTTGTTGGGAGTAGCCGGCGTCGTTCGTCGTGGGCACGGCGGGTTCGACGACGGGCTTCAAGCTCCACCAATCGCGGCGACCGCGGAGGATGTCCGGCCAATCGCCGCCGGCCTTGTTGCCAGGCGAAGCCGTGATCCGCGGATCGGGCGCTCCAAGCTTCACCCAGGTTTCCAAGTCGGCGATGGCCGCGGCTGAGAGCTTGCCTTTGGGCGGCATCTGCGGGGCGTCGTCGCTGTAACGCACGGCGCGGATCAGCAGGCTCGCATCCGGTTTGCCCGGCTCGATTGCGGATCCGGTTTCGCCTCCCGTGCGCAGTCCGTCGCGGCTGTCGAGCAGCAGCTCGCCGCCGAGTTTCTTGGCACCGGCCGAATGGCACTCGTAGCAATGCTTTGTGAGAACCGGCCGCACGCGCTTCTCGAAGAACTCGACGCCGCCGTCGTCGGCGCGCACTGCCGATAGGGCGAGGCCGGCGAAAAGCAGACTCAGGGCCAGGGTGCGTCGCATGTGACGATTTCAGGAAGGAACATGAGGCAGGTGTAATTATAGCATCAACGGTATTGCGGTTAAACTTGGAACACGCCCAGCTTGAAAGGCTCTAACTCCGCGTGGCGCGTGGCGATCTCCAGCGCGAAGATCAACTCCTCGCGCGTGCGGGCAGGGTCGATGATCTTGTCGACCCAGCCGCGGGCCGCCGCGTAACGCGGGTCCATCTGCCGGTCGTAACTTTCCTTGACCTCGGTCTTCAGACGGGCCAGCTTTTCGGGATCGACCTCCTCGCCTTGCCGCTGGAGACTCTTGATCGTGATGTCGAGCAAGGTCGACGTGGCTTGCTCGCCGCCCATCACCGCGCAGCGCGCCGTCGGCCAGGCGAAGAGGAAACGCGGGTCGAAGGCCTTGCCGCACAAGGCGTAGTTGCCCGCCCCGTACGATCCGCCCACGATCAGCGTGATTTTCGGCACGCGGCTGTTGCTGATGGCGTTGACCAGCTTGGCGCCCGCCTTGATGATTCCCTCGCGCTCGCTGTCGCGGCCGACCATGAAACCGTTCACGTCCTGGAAGAACAGAATCGGCAGCCAGTCCTGGTTGCAATTCATCACAAACCGGGCAGCCTTCTCGGCGCTGTCGACGTAGATCACGCCGCCGAACTGCACCGGCCCACTCGCTGGCCGTACCTGGTGATGCTGATTGGCCACAATGCCCACCGGAAAGCCTCCCAGGCGGGCCGTGCCGCACACCAGCGATTGGCCATACTCGGCTTTGTATTCGTCGAACGTATCCGCATCGACGATGCACCGCAGCAGCTCGCGAACTTCATAGTCGCGCCGCGGATTGCCGCTGACGATCGTATCGAGGTCTGCCGGCGGCCGGGCAGGTTCCGCGGATGCCAGCCGCGTGAAAGGCGGCCCCGGCTGCGGCGGACCGGCCGCCACGGCGGACACCAGCCGCCGCAGCCGCGCCAGGCACGACTCGTCGTCGGCATCGCGGTAGTCGATGGTGCCGCTGACTTGGGCGTGCATCTCGGCGCCGCCCAATTCCTCGCTCGACACGGTCTGGCCGATCGCGCTTTTGACCAAGGCCGGCCCCGCCAGATACAGCCCGGAGCCGTCGGTCATCAGCAGCTTGTCGCAGAGCACCGGCAGGTAGCCGCCGCCGGCCACGCAGTTGCCCATGATGGCGGCGATCTGGCCGATGCCCGCCGCCGAGAGCACCGCGTTGTTGCGGAAGATGCGGCCGAAATCGTCTTCGTCGGGGAACACGTCTTCTTGCAACGGCAAAAACACCCCTGCCGAATCGACCAGGTAGACGAGCGGCAGCCGGTTCTGAAAGGCGATCCGCTGGCAGCGCAGCACTTTCTTGGTGGTGGCCGGAAAGAAGGCACCGGCCTTCACGGTGGCGTCGTTGGCGATGATCATTTGCCTTCGCCCGGCGACGGTGCCGATGCCGCAGACCACGCCGGCGGCCGGCGCTCCGCCCCACTCGGCATACATTTCCCAGCCGGCCCATAGCCCGATCTCGAAGAAGGCCGTACCGGGATCGACGAGCCGCTCGATCCGTTCGCGGGCCGTGAGGCGGCCTTTGGCGTGTTGCCGCTGAATGGCCGCTTGGCCGCCTCCGACCGCGATTTCGGCTTCGAGCAACGAAAAACTTTGGACGATTTCGGCAAGCGTGGCGGGCATAAGGCGAACAACCTGGTGTGTTGGCGAGCGAGCATCATAGCAGCCTTTGCCGCGAAGATGGAGAAGTGCGGCAAGCCGTGTCAGCCGCCGGCAAAAAATCCGTGCCGGTCCCGCGGTTAGGGCGAAGAATACAGAGACATCCACGAGCAGCCACCACTCAGACCGCCGGAGGAACGCTATGCGAGCACGGGCACATGCAACGTGGATTTTGGCGATGGCCGCCTTCTGCTGCGGCCCAGCCCAAGCCGGTCCGCCGCCCTTCTTTGGTGCGAAGCCTGCGCACTCTGCCATCAAGTCGAGCCATTACTACCCATCGCCCAAATGGCCGGGCAAGGGATACGGCTGGGCCGGAAAGAGCGCCCGCAAGTGGAACGGCTACGGCCCGCTGGGAACCGGCGCCTATCGCGGGTACGGATACGGGTTCAATGGTTATCCCTTTCCATATCGCGCCTATAAATTCGGCTACCCGCAGAACCTTTTGGGACCGGGCAACGTCGGCAACGGCTACATTGTTTACACCTACTTCGGCGAAGGCTACCCAGGCTGGAAGTATTGGCCGGGCCGTCTCGGGCAAAATTGGTGAGGGAGAGGCGGAGCGACGGAGAGAGGGAGAGAGGGAGAGGAAACGAGCGCGACGTGGACGCCTCATTTCGTTCACTCCCTCCCTCCGTCTCTCCGTCACTCCCTCCCTCCGTCGCTCCCTCTCTCCGTCGCTCCCTCCCCCCGTCTCTTCCCCTAGGCCGGGCGTTGAATTACAACCATGTCTGGCCGGCGGCGCATCGCGCCGCCCGGCACGCCCGTTTTTCCATCGCTCGCCCGACGAACTCCGGAGATCGACACCATGCGCCCTCGTCTATTCTGGACGGTTGCCGCGACCGCCATCCTCGCCACCAGCCGGCTTCCAGCCGCCGACGCCGACTCGAAACGGCCCAATATCGTCTTCATCTTCTCCGACGATCACGCCTACCAGGCCATCAGCGCCTATGGTCACAAGCTGAACCAGACGCCCAACATCGACCGCATCGCCAACGAGGGAATGCGGTTCGACCGCTGCCTGGTGACCAATTCGATCTGCGGGCCGAGCCGGGCGGTGATTCTCACCGGAAAATACTCGCACCTCAATGGCTTCTATAACAACACCAACAGCCGCTTCGACGGCTCGCAAACGACCTTCCCCAAGCTCTTGCACGGGGCCGGCTATCAGACGGCGATGATCGGCAAGTGGCACCTGGTGAGCGACCCCACCGGATTCGATTATTGGGAGATCCTGCCCGGCCAAGGGCAGTATTACAACCCGCCGATGATTCGCAACGGCCAGCGCGTCAAGCACGCCGGTTATACGACCGACATCATCACCGACCTGGCCCTCGATTGGCTGAAAGGCCGCGACAAAGACAAGCCCTTTCTGTTGATGTGCCAGCATAAGGCGCCTCATCGCGAATGGGAGCCGAACACCAAGTACCTCGAAGAATACGACCGCGAGTATCCGGAGCCGGAGACGCTGTTCGACGACTATTCCGGACGTGGCCTGGCCGAGAAAACCCAGGACATGACGATCGCCAAGACGATGAACGACAAAGACCTGAAATTCACCACGCCCGCGGCGCTGACCGCCGAGCAGCGAAAGGCCTGGGACGCTTTTTACGCGCCGCGAAACGAGAAGTTCCGCCAGGCCAAGCTTGAGGGCCGCGACCTGGTGCGTTGGAAGTATCAGCGCTACATGCACGACTACCTGGCCTGCATCGCCTCGGTCGACGAGAGCGTCGGCCGTGTGCTCGACTATCTGAAAGAGGCCGGCCTGGAGAAAAACACGATCGTGGTTTATTCGGCGGACCAGGGTTTTTACCTGGGCGAGCACGGCTGGTTCGACAAGCGGTGGATCTTCGAAGAGTCGCTGCGCACGCCGCTGTTGGTGCGCTGGCCGGGCGTGGTCAAGCCCAAGAGCGTCAACGACGACCTTGTTTCGAACCTCGATTTCGGCGAGACGTTTTTGCAGGCCGCGGGCGTCGATGCGCCGGCCGAAATGCAGGGCCGCAGCCTGGCGGGCATTTTGAAAGGCCAGACGCCCGACGACTGGCGCAAGAGCTTTTACTACCAATACTACGAATATCCCGGCCCGCACAACGTGCGGCGGCATTACGGCGTGGTGACCGACCGCTACAAGCTGGTTTACTTTTATGAGCCGGAGGTCAACTATTGGGAGCTGTTTGACCGCAAGAGCGATCCGCACGAGCTGACGAGCGTCTACGGTAAGCCCGACCATGCGGCCGCGCAAAAGGAGCTCGAAGCCGAGGTGGGCCGACTGCGCGCGCAGCTCAAGCTGCCGGAACACGACCCGCCCGAAGCGGACATCAAGCGCAGACCGGCCGCCAAGCGCACGGGCACGTAGTGCTGTGTCAGTCGTTCCTTCATCGATCGACCGCGAGGCAGCGGCGGTGGCTGGGGCAGAGCTTGGCCAGGACCGGCCCGGTTTGAGGACACGCTCCGCGGCCAAGCGATGCCCCGGTGCGTCAAACCGGGGCATCGCTTGGCCGCGGAGCGCATTCTGAAGGTCGCGGTCGAGCAGCGTATGGACCACGCTTTCCAGACTTGTTAGTCTAACGGAATGGCATACGAACTTTCGCCCCAAACTGAGCAGTACCTCGCTGGCGTGGTGGCCGGCGGCCTCTATCCCTCGAAGGAAGCCGCGCTGGAAGCGGCCGTGGAAGCACTGCGAGACAAAAGCGGGCCGCCGCCTTCGGTGCCCGAAGTACATTTGGAATTGGTCGAGGAGGCAATTGCATCCGTTCAGGCTGGGCGGCTACGCGAACTCACCGCGGCCGATTGGTCGCGGCTCCGACAGCATGCACATGACGTATCGGCGCGCGGAGCTGGTGGTCGCTGATGCGCCGCGTCCTTTACAGTGTCCAAGCGGAGCAGGATCTGCGGCAAATCGTCGAGCACATTGCGCTCGACGATCTGACTGCGGCGATAGACTGGCTCGACGCAACCGAGGCCTTGTTCGGTTTGCTCGCTACGCACCCGGCGCTTGGTCAACGGATGGAAACACCCCGATGGGGCGAAGTGCGGCAACATACCGCGGATAGCTACGTCATTTACTACCGCTTCGACGACGACGGCTTGCAGGTCTTGCGCGTGCTACACGCTGCCCGCGAGCAAGATCCTTTGCTTTAAATGTGCTCCTACCCTGGACCAATGTGCCGACTCGTCATCATCTTCTTCATTGCCGCGCTGGCTGATCTTCCGGCCCTCTTTGCGGACGAACAACCAAGCGAGCCGCTGGAAGCGGCGAAGCTGCTTGTCGCGCGCATGGCAGCGGGCCAGTTCGACAAGGCGATCGAAGCTTTCGAACCGACCATGAAACAGGTCATGCCAGAGGCGAAACTAAAGGACGTCTGGGACGGTCTGACCAGCCAGTACGGCCCACTGCTGCGGGCGACTGAAACCCGAGCGACGAAGGCAAAACAATACGAATTGGTTTTCGTGACCTGCGAGTTTCGCCGGGGAAAGCTCGCAGCCAAAGTTGTCTTCACCGCCGACAACAAGATCACCGGACTGTTCTTCGTACCATCAGGCACATATAAGCCGCCCCCTTATGCCGACCCCTCAAAATTCGAGGAACAGGAACTTCCAGTTGGCCACGGGCTTTGGAGTGTCCCCGGCACGCTTTCGCTTCCCAAAGGTGATGGGCCTTTCCCGGCGGTGGTTCTTGTGCATGGTTCCGGTCCCCAGGATCGAGACGAAACCATCGGCCCGAACAAACCGTTCCGCGACCTTGCTCACGGTCTAGCACCCCAAGGAATCGCCGTTCTGCGTTATGAGAAGCGCACCAAGGAGCACCCGACCTTGATGGCGTTGTCCGCAAACACGATCACGGTCAAGGAAGAGACGATTGACGATGCCCTGGCCGCCGTCGAGGCTTTGTCGTCCGAGAAGAAGATCGACACGAGCAGGATCTTCGTGTTGGGGCACAGCCTCGGAGGGTCGGTCCTGCCCCGAATCGGACAGGGCAATCCTTCCGTTGCGGGCTTCATCAGCCTCGCAGGCTCGACACGGCCATTGGAGGAGATTGTGCTGGAACAAGTCCGCTACGTTCTGTCATTGAATGGAACGTTGACCGACGAAGACCAGAAGAAGCTCGATGACCTGGAACGGCAAGTCGCCAACGTCAAATCGCCAACCCTATCCGAGAAAACGCCGAGCAGCGAATTGCCGCTGGGGATTCCGGCGAGCTATTGGCTCGATTTGCGAAAATACGACCCCGCCACAGCGGCCACCGAATTGATGAAACCCATGCTGTTCTTGCAGGGCGAGCGGGATTATCAGGTGACCATGGAGGATTTTACCGGTTGGAAGAAAGCGCTCGCACAACGAAAGGACGTGGCGTTCATTTCGTATCCCAGGCTCAACCACCTGTTCATCGAAGGCGAAGGGAAGAGCACACCGGCCGAATACTCGACTCCCGGCAACGTGGCGAAGGTAGTCATCGACGACGTTGCCAAATGGATCGAAGCTTTCGCGGCACGGGCAACGGACCGCTGACAACAGAGTGACCTGGCTGGACCGCGGCCCTGACCGAGGTAAACTGAAATCAACAGCCTTAACAAGAGGTGCCGTTCGATGACCGAAGCGAACTTCAAAAAGAGCCTGCTGGCGACATCCGGCCGCTGGAGCAGATCGAGATAATTCTCGAAGATTCGCGGCGTGCTGCCGAAGCTGGCCCGCGCTTGCTCGCGCACGTTCCGGTCGACGTCGGCAATGGCCACCACGTCGCCGTACAGTCGGGCCTTGTCGGCAATGACCGACCCTTGATATCGCATGCCGACGGCGCCGATACCGAGGCGTTCGACTTTATGCCGCGGCTTTTGCTCAGCGGCGGCCGCTTGCGGAACGACTGCCACGCCTGCCGCCAATGCGGAGGTGGCAAGAAACGGCCGGCGACCAACTGAACTGGTTGGCATAATTGCCTCGTCGGCGCTCAGGGCGCCGCAGCGGCTGTGGACGGCCCGATGCCTTCCAGGATGACTTGCTGGAGCGTAGACGGATCGCCGAAACGTTTGGCCGCGTCCAGGATCTCCAATCCAACCAACTGTCCTTGGGCGTCGTATTCCGCGCCGAGCCCATCGGCCAACTCCTGCGTTGTGACCGTCGTATCCCGAAAGGAGATGTTCAGGGCATCCACCTCCTGATCGTAGCTGATTCGCATAGGAACGTATCTCTGTGGGCGTTCCAAAAGGCTTTTGCATTTTCAGTGAATTCTACTCCGCCTGGCTCGTGAGCGACAGCCGGTCCAGCTTAGGGTAGTGTCGTCACAGTTAGTTGGGCGCTGACTGGCCACGCTCCTCGATGAGGCCGCGCAATCGTTCTTTCAGCTTATCGACTTGCGCCAATTCGCACTGCCAAACGACCAGCACCCGCCACCCGGCGGCTGCCAATTGCCGCTGATTTCGCCTGTCCCGCTTGCGGTTGGTGCGGAACTTTTCTAGCCAAAAAGCGGAGTTAGTCGCTGGCGTTGTCGCCAAGCGGCATCTTGGGTGCCTATGCCAGAAGCATCCATGAACGAATATCGCTAGCTTGAAGCGAGGGAGCACTAAATCGGGGCTACCTGGCAAATCCCGTCTGTGGAGACGGAATCGGTAGCCCATGCGGTGCAGAAGCCGGCGGAGGGCCAATTCGGGCTTCGTATCTTTGCCACGAACTCGACCCATCAGGGCCGATCGTTGAGCGCCGGTAAGCATGTCCATCGATGAAACGGAGCCTCATTTAATCGCCTTCAGGCTCGCGATTAGGCTCGCAGCAACCCACTCCGCTAAGCGGACAGGTACGGCGTTGCCGATCAGCATGCCCATTGTGCTGAACTTCGGGACATGTCCTTCGGGCACGAAGCGATAGGAGCCTGGAAACGTCTGGAGAATTGCCGCTTCTCGCAACGTGATTGCGCGGTTCTGCTCAGGATGGCCGAATCGCCCGTTTCCGTAGCCAAAGCATTGCGTCGTGATTGTGGGTGACGGGGCATCCCATTCCATTCGCCCATAAACGCTCGGATAGGTCTCTCCCGTCCTTCGCCGATGACACTTGGCGATCAATGATCGATCCCAGTCCCGCCACGAACCACCAGGCTTAGACGCCTTGATTCTTTTGAGGTTCAATGCACTAAGGCGGCATGCGGAATGCATCCTGTCTGAGTTATCATGCTGGCCGGCTTTCAGTTTCGGTAAATGGCAGATAGCCTTTCGGACGGTTGGTTTCGACCGCTCATCGATGAGAGGCGGGGGCAGCATCTTGATCGGCCCGAGGCGGGACGCAAGCAAGACCAGTCGTTTCCTTGTCTGCGGGATTTCGTAATCGGCACATTCGATAACGCCGTGCCATAGCTCGTATCCGGTAAGCGATGCAAGGAACGTCTCGAAAACCGGATGATCTGCAAGCTGCGGAACGTTCTCCATCGTCACTAAATCCGGCGACGACTCATCAATGAGCCGAGAAAAATCGGCAACCAACTCCCATTTGGAATCGCTCGTAGATGGGCGATATTTTCTGCTGTACGTAGAAAACGATTGGCATGGAGCACACCCTGCCAACAATTTAACGGCATCGTCGGCCCAAAGAGACCGGAGCGAGTGGCCGTCAAGGCTTTTAACGTCCTGCTCAATGAACTTCGACTTGTTGTTCGACTCGTAGGGGAAACGGCAGTTGGGATCGAGGTCGATGCCGGCAGCAACATCAACGCCGCCCCGAATCAGGCCGTGTGTCAGGCCGCCTACGCCGCAAAAAAGATCGATCCCCGAGATCATATAGGTTTCCCAGGACTCGGGCGGCGCTCAGGTGCTATGAAGCCGAAATCCGCAATGTACCGCTCGAATGCTGCTATTACTTCCCGCAGATAGCCTGCGGTCCTGTCTTTGATGTCCACCAAGTCAGGTACGGTTACACCATCTCCGCATTCCTCAAACGAAATTTGTCCGTGCGCAAGCCGGTTGCGAAGATATTTTACGAGCCGAAGCGAGCCCATGTCTTCGCGAATCCTTCGCTTGGCGGCCGCCTCGATTGGTCGCGAGATGCTCAATTCACAGCCAATTCGTTCCGAAATTTCCTCGATTTCTCGGTCGTCCCAGTTGCCCCCTCCCCCCTTCTCTACGTTCCAGGCGCCTATGGGACTTGCTTTGATGATTCCATCGCAGAACGCGATAGCGGTAGTCAGGCGACTATCGTAGCCCATGTCCACATGCGTCCTTGCGGTCGTCCGAACCCATTCACGGCGCAAGCGCGAGTCGAGGTCAGCAGCCGTCCACCTGGCACCATCGGCCGCTGCCGCTGTGACCGCATTTATGCACCAGTTTGCCGTCGCTTCGACCAGATTATAGAGCTGCAAGTACACGGACGAATAGAGGATTTTCTGTTGCTGGGCGGTGATCGGCGCGCCGCCGATGATCGGGGGGCCAAGCTGAACCTGCCTCTCCAGTGCCTCAAGCAACTGCAAGTAGGCTTCTATCTCTTGCAGCCGTTCGTCGAACGAATCGGATAGAATGGCCATCACTCTTCCCCAAGAAGCTTGTCACGGACGAAATTCAATCGGCCGCCGAGCGCTGCCTTCGGATTGGCACCCCCGGATTTCGTCCATCGCATGAAGTCCTCGCCTTCGATCCATCCGCTGACATCGGGGGTTTGCTCTTTGAGGCTCGGCCGTTCCTTTAGTGCCAGGTAGGCACCGATCGCCAGTGCCTCGTATCGCGTTTTCGGCGTGTCAATGCCCCTTTTCGTCTTCTTGAACCCAAGCGGAAAGGCTCGCTTGCAAAATGCCATCGTAGAGGCAAACCGTTCCCGATACTTCTTGATGGCCGCTGGGTGCTTCTCGAAATATGAGTTCATATTCTTTGTGTATTGGAACAAGAACTCGGCCGGACGGTCCTTGTAGTCTTCAAGCCCATCGCCGTAAGCGAAGAAGCGAGTAACCAATTCCTCTCGCATTCGTCGGTTGACGGACGGTTCCGGAACGGGCGCGAGCTCGATGAATAATGCGTCCCGCGATAGCTCGATCACCAAATCGGTGAATTTTCCTACAAGCGCGCCGCGTCGAACCTCGGCCTTAGTCGCGATCTTGCTTCCGGTGTTTATGCGCTCGAACATGTCGAAGCGGGCCACTTCGTCGGCGTGTTCGTTCAGAATAATACCGCGAATCGAGCGGTTCTTGATCTTCTTTTGTCGTGATAGTGGCAGATCCTTGAAACATAGACCGGCAACCTCAGTCAATTGGGAAAGTTCACCGAGGCGAAGATCGCCCAACACGAATTGGTCGATTGTTCTGAGGCGTTGAGAGCCATCGACGATTTCCAGCGATCCAGATGGCTTTTCCCAGAAAAAGAGAAAGGGAATAGGCAACCCCATCAGAAGCGACTCGATAAATCGAGACTTTCTTTCTGGCTCCCACGTATCCTCTCGCTGATACCAAGGGATCTCGAAGTCGCCGTTGTGCATCTTGTTGGCAAGCAATTCGACCGAGTATTCCGTCAGGTAAAACTCGATTCGCTTGGATTGCTCGACAATCTGGGCTTCGGCTCGCTCGACCTGTTCTGGAGTGACCTCTGGTAGTTTCTTGCTCATTTGCCACCATCTTGCCAGCGCGAACCAGCATGGGGGGTAATGCGTCTTGTTGACCAGTTGACATGGAAGGTTGCCCGCGCGTTGGTCGCGCAGCGGTCTATATAAACCGCCCTAGGGTCCGGCTCGCCCGGCTGGGTTCGATTCCCGTGCCTTCCGCTCGTGCCATGATACAGCTTCATGTCAGGAATGGCACCTCACGGCCAGCACTGTGAAGCTCTTTGGCCGCAATCGCCCGCAGGCGCTCGCGTATCCAGACGCAAAGCGGGGCTCCAGCAAGGTGCGCGGCATCGGTGAACCCGCGCTTTTCGCTAGGTGCCATTCGGACCAAGACACCTTCGCTCTTGGACTGTTCTGAACCTTTGCGGGGCCTGCCCGGTCCCTTTTTTTTTGCGGTCTTCATACCGCAATCGTATATCCGAAAAATATCTACGTCAAGTCCAGATAGCCCATTGACTAAGATATTTGTAGGATATACAATAATGGCATGGAAAAGCCCCGCGTCAACGGCTAATCGGTGCGGGGCCAACAATTAGGCCGGTCGCCCAATCGTCTGTGGTAAGTCAATTGTAGCGACCAGCCGTAACCCAACAAGGGAAACGGCAATGATGATGGTCGCTTGTGCCCACACGTCTTTTCAAAAGTACGGCAAGACGGCAAAGAGCGAGCAGCGGTATCGCTGCAATAACTGCGGGCACGTTTGGTTCGATGCGGCTTACCGCCCCCTCGGCGATATGCGGCTGCCGGTTGCGGATGCCAAGCGAGCGCCCATTTGCTCGTTGAGGGATCGTCGATTCGGGCCACCGAGCGGCTAATTGGCATCGGCCGGAACACGCTTTGCCGGCTGCTGGTCTATTTCGGCGATGCCTGCCGGCGGTTCCTGGATAACCGCATGCGCGGGCTTAAGCTCGACCACTTGGAATTCGACGAGCAGTGGACGTTCGTTGCCAAAAAGCAGGCCCGGTTGACCGTGACGGAGCGCGAAACCTGCCACGACAAGGGCGACATCTACCTGTGGACCGCCGTTGACCAGACGACGAAGCTGATGCCCAGCTTTTTGATCGGCAAGCGGCCGGGCGACAACGCCCGGCGGTTCATGCTCGACGTGGCCGGGCGCCTTGTGTTCCCGAAGCCCCACGCCAGCGACGACCACGCGTTCGCGGCCGGAGCCTATCGGCGCGTCATTCAAATCTCGACCGATGCCTTCGCGGCTTATCCCGAAGCGGTTGACCTGGCTTTCGGGGCATACGTTCGATTCGGCACGATACGCGAGGAATATAAAAACGCCAAGATCATCTACACCCCCTCGGAAATGGTCGGGACGAAGCGAACTCCGCGCCGTGACATGACGAAGGCCGATCGCTGGACGATATGCACGTCGCACGTCGAGCGGCTGAACGGCACCCAACGCCTGATGTTGAAGCGGCTGAACCGGCTGACCTATTGCTTCTCCAAAAAGCTCCGCAACTTGGAGGCAGCTTTCGCGATCTTCGTCGCCCATTACAATTATTGTTGGCGAACCCGGAAGCCAGGAAAGACTGGCAAGCGTCGCCCGACCGCTGCGGTCATGGCCGGCCTAGCCGGCCATACCTGGACGTTCGATGAACTGTTCGCGGCGGTGCTGGCACGATAATGTCCCCCAATCAGAGCGATAAAAATGAGCTACGTAACGCATGAAATTAAGTGCCCTGGCTGCCATGAGCCGCATTCTCTGGCGATCGAATTCCCGTTTAGCGTGACCGCCATTTACGGCTTTATCTGCCCGGCGACAAAGACAGAAGTGTTTTTCAATATGGCGCCTGAGGCGAAGGTCTTGCATCACAACCTCCCCTCGGAATGTATTAAGGTCAAGCAATGGGACGGCAAGTCACCGCTCGCGCCCAACTAACTGTGACGACACTACCCAGCTTAGAGGCTATCCGAAAACTTTTCGCTTGTTTTTCCGTAGAATTCAAGCAGCGCCGGCGTAGTGGAATTCGGGCTGAGCGACCGGGGCAAGCCGGCGCAGCATCAGATGCACGTTACTGATTTGGATCATGGCCGCGCT
>DATLUO010000213.1 GCA_035533075.1 Pirellulales bacterium
CGCGGGGATTGAAACAGGGGCCGGCGGCTGATTCCCGCGCGGCCCCTGGGGTTGTCCGACATGCTGCCCCGGCATCGCGGGGATTGAAACGTCGAACCGGCCAATGTTCGGCAGGCGGTCGAAGCGGGTCCGACATGCTGCCCCGGCATCGCGGGGATTGAAACATGGCGACTTTGATAGTGGCGGTGACTTGTTCTTTTGGTCCGACATGCTGCCCCGGCATCGCGGGGATTGAAACAGCCATCTCCCCATGCGGACTGGCTTGACCTTCCGGCAGGAATGGTCCGACATGCTGCCCCGGCATCGCGGGGATTGAAACGGTAGCGGCGCGGCCGCTTCACCACCTTTTCCGCTTCCGTCCGACATGCTGCCCCGGCATCGCGGGGATTGAAACTGTGTAGCTTCGTCATTTCTCATTCCTCGCACCGGCTAACGTCCGACATGCTGCCCCGGCATCGCGGGGATTGAAACGGTAGCCATGTTCTATATCTCCATATCACTGACTGTGGTCGTCCGACATGCTGCCCCGGCATCGCGGGGATTGAAACTAATCAGAAGGGTTCAAGAGCTTTTCGGGCGCAATGCGTCCGACATGCTGCCCCGGCATCGCGGGGATTGAAACTTGGGTTCTGCGGGCGTCCCCCGCGTGTAGTTCCCGCGTCCGACATGCTGCCCCGGCATCGCGGGGATTGAAACCGGCCTGTAGACTTTCGTCGAGGAAGCCGCCGGCAGCGTCCGACATGCTGCCCCGGCATCGCGGGGATTGAAACGCGTTCCGCAGCCGGCGCACTGGCATGTTGAGCCGTCTTGTCCGACATGCTGCCCCGGCATCGCGGGGATTGAAACTTTGGGCTGCTGAGCACGTCGATGATTTCTTGGATTTCGTCCGACATGCTGCCCCGGCATCGCGGGGGGGGCCGGCGACCGATTACCGCGTGCAGATCGGCGTCGAGCAGACGGCGCGCCCGGCGACCGCCGGCGCCCCGTCAGCCACCGCCAGTGCGACGGCCACGGTCCACGAAGAATGGCTCGCGGAAGGGACGGTCGGCACGGTGAACCAGAAGATGGAGACCAGAACCACATTCAGGAGATCTATCGCGATCTGTTCGGCCGGCTGGCCGAGCCGGGCGGCCGCGACTTTTGGGTGGCCATGCTGACGCAAGGCACTTCCCGCAGCACGGTCGCCTACGACATCGTCAAGCTGGCTTTCCCCGAAGAGTTTCAATACGACACGGTGGCCGCGCTCTACCGGCAGTATCTGGGCCGTGCCCCGGATGCGGCCGGCATTCAATTCTGGACGGCGTATCTTTACGGCGGCGGAACGATTGAGGGAATGGCCTGGGCGCTGGTCGGCTCCCAGGAGTACTTCCAAACGCAGGGCGGCGGCAGCAACGCGGGCTTTTTAAGCGCCCTCTTTCACGACGCGCTCGGCCGCCCGATCGATGCGGGCAGCCTGGCGTATTTCGAGGGCCTGATGGACCGCGGCCTGACGGCTTCCGACGTGGTCGCCGTCGCTGACCTAACCAGAAAGCCTGCCGCAAACCTCCCGCGAACGACGCGGGACCGCATAAGATATACTTCACGCGGCCGAGAATGAGACCTTTTGCCGCGAGGAAAGGCGGTGGCTGGGGCAGGAGCTTGGCCACATCACGGCTGGCGCCCGTCAACGCGTGGCCCGCAAACCACGTCGGACCAAACCCCGAGCCCCGAAACCAGCCCTGAACCCCGAACCCTGCGATGCACACCCTTTCGATCACGGAACAACCCGCAGGACCGTCGCGCGGCTCACGTGAGCTTGGCGGCTAACACGAATAACAACCATAGCTTACGTTTCGACGCCCGTAGCAGACTTTGTCAGAAGTCTGGTCGTCGCCGCGAGTTACGGCCAGAATTCTCACGAATTCCGCCACCCGGCACGCACCTGCCGTTGCCGCATGATGGAGGCGCGGCGGTAGGGAATTTGCGGGTGGTACCGCCCGATTGGGGCCAAGTCGGCGTGCCGGTGGGTTCCGGCGTATCGACTTGGCGTCGGTTAGCGATTAAACTGCTTCGGACTCACCTTCGCCACCAAACATGGAAGTCGCTCTGGGCGGCCCCGCCTATTTCCTACTCGGCGGACTGTCGCAAGTTAGCTGACCTGACTTAATGAAACGATCGTTCTACGACCGCAACGCCCAGAAGATCCTGCTGATCTCGGCGTTCTTGTTCTTTCCGACGATGATCGGAGCGCTGAAGGCGCTGCGCAGCAACAAGAACGACGTGGCCCAATGGCTGCCGGCCCAGTACGAAGAAACCACCACCTTCAAGTGGTTCCGCGAACATTTCGCCGGCGAGCAGTTCATCCTCATGAGTTGGGACGGCTGCACGCTCGACGCCGACGCCCTGCGGCTGATGGTCGCCAAGCTCGACCCTAAGCACCACCCCACCAAGATCGACGCCGACGGCGATGGGGCGGAAGAGGTCGTCGCGCCCAAGCAAGACGCTCACACGATTTATTTCAAGGAGGCGATCACCGGGGGCGACCTGCTGGAACGCCTCACTACCGAGCCGATCAGCCTCTCTGAGGACGAAGCCCTGTCGCGGCTCAAGGGCACGCTCATCGGGCCCGACGGCGCCACGACCTGCGTCGTGCTCACGCTTTCCGACCACGGCAAGGACCACATGCGCGATTGCGTCAAGTTGGTCCGTCGCACCGCGCTGGAAGAGTGCAACATCCCCCTGGACAAGCTGCACATGGGCGGGCCGCCGGTCGACAACGTGGCCATCGACGAGGCCGGCGAACAAAGCCTTTACCGCCTGGCCGGCTTCGCGGCGCTGATCGGCCTGGCAATCTCCTGGTGGTGCCTGCGGAACTGGAAGTTGATCTCGATCGTCTTTTTCGCGGGCATCTATGGCGCCGCCGCCAGCCTGGCGATCGTCCACTACTCGCCCTTGCTCATCGGCCAGCCGCCCGGCTGGATCGCGGTCAATGCCATTCTGCTCACCATGCCGTCGCTGGTCTATGTGGCCACGATTTCGGGCGCCATCCATCTCTCGAACTACTACCGCGATCAGCTCGTGGAAGGGACCGACATCTCCATTGCCCCGGAAAAAGCGATTCGCCACGCCTGGTTGCCGCTGACGTTGGCAACCGCGACCACGTCGATCGGCTTGTGGACGCTGTGCTACAGCGAACTGGTGCCGATCCAGCTTTTCGGCTTTTATTCGGGCGTCGGCGTGGTGGTCAGCGCGCTGTTGCTGTTCTTTCACGTTCCGGCGGCGCTGCAGGTGTGGCCGCTGCACGAGTTTGCCCGGCAGGCCACGCTGCACCACCATGAAGAGCCCGATTCCAACTCGCTGGTGCGTGCGGTGAACGCGGTCTGGTATCGCATGGGAGAGTTTATCATCCGCCGCAACGGACTGGTGTCGGTCGTGTGCCTGGCGCTGCTCGCCGGGTGCGGTTGGGGGATGATCCACACCACGACCTCCGTGCATTTGATGCGGCTGTTTCCGCCCAACGCCAAAATCCTCGCCGACTACACCTGGCTGGAAAAACACCTGGGCGACCTGGTGCCGCTGGAGGTGGTGCTGGAAATCGACCCGAAGGTCTGCAAGCTCGACTTCCTGGAGAAAATGGAACTGGTCGAGCGCGTGCAAGAACGTCTGGAAGACACCGATGAGGTGGGCGGCGTGCTTTCGGCGGTGACCTTCGCCCCGCACTTGCCGAGGCCGGAGGATTATCGCACCGCCAAGCGAAACGTGTTCACCCACATGATCGGCGTTCGCGATCCCTACAAAGTCGCCCGCCGCGTAACGGCCAAGAAGCTGCTCGAGCATCGTGACGAGTACATCAAAGGCGATTATCTGGCCATTGAAGACGACGGCACCGAGCTGTGGCGGATCAGTGCCCGTGTGGGTGCTTTGAAAGACGTCGACTACGGCGACATCCTGACGGGCATCCGGCAGCATGTCGGACCCGTGCTGGAAGAAGAAGCGAAGAACGGCGTCGAAGGGATCAAGCCGATTTACACCGGTCTGGTGCCGCTGGTCTACAAGGCGCAGCGGTCGCTGTTGCAGGGGCTGATTTGGGGCTTTGTCAGCGACTTCGTGTTGATCACGATCGTCATGATGGTGACGGTCCGCGACCTGTCGGCCGGCCTGATCCTGGCGTTGCCCAGCATCTTTCCGGCGGTGATGATCTTCGGCTGCATGGGCTGGTTGGGCATTGTGGTCGATATCGGCACGGTGATGGCCCCCAGTGTCGCCTTGGGCGTGACGGTCGACGACGTGGTTCACTTCATGATTCAGTATCGCGGCGGCTTGAAGGCCGGGCTGAGCCGTCGCGAGTCGGTGATGCTGGCCTATAAAGGTTGCGCGCGGGCCATGTATCAAAGCTGGGGCGTGATCGGCCTGGGAATGTCGGTGTTTGCCCTCAGTCCGTTTACGCCGACGCAGCGTTTCGGCTATATGATGGTCACGCTGCTCACCTCCGCATTGATCGGCAACTTGCTCTTGCTGCCGTCGCTGTTGGCGGGACCGCTGGGTTCGCTCTTCGGCCGGCGCTATACGCGGAAGCAAATCGCTCCCCCCGGCAAGCCGCTCGATAAGGAACGCCCGGTGCCGGTGGGCATGCGGATGCACGCACCGGAGCCAGTCCACACGGATCATCTGCGCCGCGGGATTAACGCCTAAGTAGCCCGCTTGCTCCGCAAGCGGATGGACGTGCCTTTGGCGTGACGTTTTCGCCGACGGCAGATCCACCCAATTCGAAAGCCGCTCCGCTCACGGAGTGAGCGGACTACGTAAGCCTGTGCCCCGTTCTGCGATTCCAATCCTGATCCTCCTGGCCGGCCTGGCTTTGGCCCCGCTGGTCGGCTCGCCGCTGGGCCAGCAGAGGCCGGGCATCATCAAGATCGTGTCCAGCCTGCCGCGCACCGGAAGCGTCAAATCGCAGACCGACTCGATCGTGGGCGGCATCCGACTGGCCTTCGAAGAGGCCAATTGGCAGGCCGGTGGATTCCGCATCGAATACTTCGATTGGGACGATGCCACGGCCGCGGCGGGCCAATGGACGGCCGAAGCCGAGATCGCCAACGCTCAGCGAGCGGTGCTCGATCCCGACGTCATGATCTATATGGGCACGTACAATTCGGGCGCGGCGAAGATTTCGATGCCAACCCTTAACCGGGCCGGCCTGTTGATGATCAGCCCGATCAACACCTGGCCGGGACTGACCAAGCCCGGACGGGGCGACCCGGGCGAGCCAGACATCTATCGCCCCACCGGCCGCATTACGTTTGCCCGCGTCGTGCCCACCGACGATCTGCAAGGGCCGCTCGGCGCCGACTGGGCCCGCGATGTGGGTGCCCGTCGCGTCTTTATCCTCGACGACACGGAGGTTTATGGTCGAGGCATTGCCACGCTGTTCGACGAGCGCTGCCGCGAGATCGGCTTGACCGTGCTGGGCCACGAGAGCATCGACGCCAAGGCCCAGGAATTCAAGTCGCTGATGACCTCGATCAAGGCGCTCGGCCCCGACCTGGTGTACTTCGGCGGCACGACGCAATCGAAAGCCGGGCAACTGGCCAAAGACATGGTCGCCGTCGGCCTGAGCTGCAAGCTGATGGTGCCCGACGCCTGTATGGAAGAAGCGTTCATCCGGTCGGCGGGCGCCGACAACCTCAACGGCCGCTGCTACGTCACCTTTGCCGGCCTGCCGCCGCGGCACTTGCGCGGGCCGGGGCAAAAGTTCGTCGAGAAATATCAGGCGCGCTACGGCATCTTGCCCGAAGCCTACGCGATCTACGGCTACGAAGGGGCGAAAGTGGCGTTGGCCGCCATCCAGCGGGCCGGCCGAAAAGATCGCCGGGCGATCATCGACGCGTGCCTATCCATTCGCAATTTCGACCGCGGGGCTCTGGGCGTCTGGTCGTTCGATGCCAACGGCGATAGCACTCTCCGCACGCTGTCGGGCAGCATGGTCGGCCATGGGCGGTTTGAGTTCGTCCGAGTGCTGCAATAGCGTCATCGGGGGGTCAGCTAAAATTCTTCTTGGGAAATCCGGGAACGGATGGTAACGTATAAGGGAACAGCGACAACTAACTGGGGGCAGTACTTTGGGAACGGACGGCCCACGGCGGGCAAGAGGAGGCGTCTCGATACACCTCGGGGTATTGCCAGTCTCGCACAGGCGGGAGTTCCCCCATGCCAATACGTTTTAAGTGTCCCAACGGGCACGAGTTGAATGTCAAAGACAAGTACGCCGGGCTGACCGGCCTTTGTCCGCAGTGTCAAACACGGGTGCTGGTGCCGATCCCGGCAGGCAAGCTGACCGACGACGCCATCGTCGGAATGCTGGGTCCGCCGCCTCCGCCCGACGATGACGCTTTGCCCGTACACCAGGATTCCAAGCACCGCACCGGGGTTGCCGATCCCGGTTCGTCGTCGGGCACGAGCCTGCGCGGCCTGTCGCCCTTGAACCGCGGCATGAAGGTCTGTCCGAAGTGCCGCCGCGAGGTGCGGGCGGTGTACGACATCTGCCCCTATTGCCGCACCTACTTCAGCGACACGGGCGAGGTGAATCGCCGCTTGATGCTGACCTGCATGAAGTGCGGCTTCGAGTACGAGCACCACGTCGCGGCGATCTGGTGCAAGCAGTGCGGCGCCGATTTAAGGCTGCAACACTAAGCCCGGCTGACCGCCGAAGCCAGGCGAAGTGAGTATCGGTTGCGGACGGGCGGCAGAACCGTTACCTTCGCCAGTTTCCGCTCCGCCGTATACTTAGGGTGCGGGGCATCGCCGCCCGACCACCTGCCGGTCCCAGAACTCCCGACGCCCATGATCCTCTCGCACGTCTACCCGAACGGCCTCGTGCTGCTGGCCGAGCCGATGGAATCGGTCGAGTCGGTGGCCTTCACGTTTCGCGTTCCGGCCGGCACGGCCGTCGAACCGCGGGGCCAAGGCGGAGTGGCGGGCATGACCTGCGAAATGATCCTGCGGGGAGCCGGACCGC
This sequence comes from Pirellulales bacterium, assembly GCA_035533075.1. Lineage (NCBI taxonomy): Bacteria > Pseudomonadati > Planctomycetota > Planctomycetia > Pirellulales > Pirellulales bacterium. The sequence continues at coordinate 6,992 of DATLUO010000213.1, forward strand.
GAGACAACCGCCAGTTCGTCAACGATCTCGATAACCTGGGCGTGGAACGCGGTGAAAACGTGGGAGATGCCCACGTGGTGTTTCGCGGGGCGACGCTGGCCCGCAACCTCTCACCGGCCCTGGAGATTTATGCCGATATTCTGCGGCGGCCGCACTTGCCCGACGAGCAGTTCGAGCCGTGCCGCCTGATCGCCCTACAAGAACTTGCGGCCGTCGAAGACGAGCCGGCGCACAAGGTGATGCTGGAGTTGCGGCGGCGGCATTTTCCCGATCCCTGGGGCCGGGCCAGCCAGGGTGAACAAGCCGCTCTGGAGTCGTTGACCCTGGCCGATATTCAGAACTATTTTCAGCGAGTTTATCGTCCCAACGGCAGCATCCTGGGAGTCGCCGGACGCATCGAGTGGGAAGTGCTGAAAGCCGACGTTGGACGCCTGCTGGGCGACTGGCCGGCGGCCAGCGAGGCGAAGATCGAAGAACACCAGGCCGGGCCGCACCGCGAGCACCTCGACCACGAGTCGAACCAGACCCAGATCGGCCTGGCCTACCCCAGCGTGGCCTATCGCGACGATGACTATTACGTCGCCTCGGCGGCCGTGGGAGTGCTGGGCGACGGCATGAGCTCGCGGCTGTTCACCGAGGTGCGCGAGAAGCGGGGTCTGTGCTACAGCGTATATGCGTCGCACGGCACGCTGCTCGATCGCGGCAGCGTGTTTTGCTACGCCGGCACCAGCGCCGAGCGGGCGCAAGAGACGCTCGACGTCATGCTGCGCGAGATCGTGCGGCTGGCCGAGGGGATCGAGGCGGGCGAGCTGGAGCGGCTCAAGGCCCGCATCAAGAGCAGCCTGATCATGCAGCAAGAATCGACCTCGGCCCGCAGCGCACTGCTGACGCGCGACTGGTACTTCTTGGGCCGCGTGCGCACGCTGGATGAGGTCGAGGCCATTGTGGATGGTCTTTCGGCCGACGAAATCAACCGCTATCTGGCGGGCCATCGGCCGCGGCAATTCACCATCGTTACCTTGGGACCCAAAGCGTTGGAGGTGCCAGTTGGAATTCCGTGAGCACGTGCTAGCAAACGGCCTGGAAGTCGTGGCCGAGTGCAACCCCGAAGCCCGCTCGGTCGCCTTGGGCTTTTTTGTGAAGGCCGGGGCCTGCGACGAGACCGACGACGTGTCGGGCGTGAGCCACTTTTTGGAACACATGGTTTTCAAAGGCACGCCCAAGCGGACGGCCGACGAAGTCAACCGCCGCTTCGACGAGCTGGGAGCCCATTACAATGCTTTCACCAGCGAAGAAAAGACGGTCTATCACGCGGCCGTGTTGCCCGAATATCAGCGGCCGGCGTTGGAGCTGTGGGCCGACGTGCTGCGTCCTTCGCTGCGCGGCGACGACTTCGACACCGAGAAAAAGGTGATCATCGAAGAGATCAAGATGTATGCCGACCAGCCGCCCTACGGGGCCGACGACCGCGTGCGGGCGACGCACTTCGGCCGGCACCCGCTGGGCCGCAGCGTGCTGGGCACCGTCGAGAGCATCCGCCAGCTCGGCGTCGACGCCATGCGTGCCTACTTCGAGCGTCGCTATAGTCCGGAGAACATCTCGATTGTCGCGGCGGGCAAAGTCGATTTTGCCGACCTGGTGGCGGCGGCCGAGGAACATTGCGGCCACTGGCGGCGGTTCGAGGCGCCGCGGGAGATCGGTCCGGCCCAGGCGCACTCCAGCTTCGAGTGCATTTACAAAGACACCAGCACGCAGGAATACTGTTTGCAGTTGGCCAACGGTCCTTCGGCCACCGACGACGACCGCTACGCCGCCAAGCTGCTGGCCGCCGTCATCGGCGACGATTCCGGCAGCCGGCTCTATTGGGAGCTGGTCGATCCGGGTCTGGCGGAACATGCTTCGCTGGGCCATCACGACCACTTGGGCACGGGGTTGTTCGTCAGCTATCTTTCCTGCGACCCGGAATTCGCGGTGGAAAACCTGCGGCGTCTGGCCGAGATTTATCGTCGCACGGAGGAGGAGGGGATCACGGCGGCGGAGCTCGATCAGGCCAAGAACAAGATCGATTCCCGCGTAGTGTTGTCGAGCGAGCGGCCGCGTGGGCGGCTGTTCAATCTCGGCGCGAACTGGGTTTATCGCCACGAGTACCGTTCGATGAAGGACGATCTGGACGCCATCGACCGCATCACGCTCGACGAAGTCAACGCGGTGCTGAGCAAATACCCGCTGTCGGTGAACACCACCGTGGCCATCGGCCCGCTCAAGGAGCTGCCGTGAGAGTCGGCCTGACGTTCAACATGAAGGGAGCCGCCAAGGCGCTGCCTTCCGGCGAATTCATCGGCACCGACGCCGAAGAGGAATTCGATTCGCCGGAAACGATCGCCGCGCTGGCCGACGCCGTTCGCTCATTAGGGCACGAGGTCGTTCTGTTGGGCGACGGCGAGCCGATGCTCCGCAAGCTGCTCGACGGCCCGCGGCCCGACCTGGTGCTGAACATCGCCGAGGGGCTGGGAATCAGCCGCACGCGCGAGTCGCGCGTGCCCGCCGTGCTGGAAATGCTGGGCATCCCTTATACCGGGTCCGACCCGCTGACGTTGGCCGCCACGCTCGACAAAGAGTGTGCCAAGCGTCTGGTAGACCACGCGGGCATCGCCACCCCCGGTTGGGCGCTGGTTGAAGAGGGGAATCTTGCCGCCGCCGAGCAGCAGCTTGCCAGGCTCGCCTGGCCGCTGATGGTCAAGCCGAACTACGAAGGCTCCAGCAAAGGCGTGTTGCGCAGCGGCATCGTTAACGATCGAGTGGAACTCGAAGCGGCCATTATCCGCTTGGCCGCGGCCTATCATCAGCCGCTGCTCGTCGAAGAGTATATCGAAGGCGAAGAGCTCACGGTGGGCGTCGTCGGCAATCGGCCGCCGGAGGTGCTGGCGATCATGCGCATCTTGCCGAAGCGGCCCAATGACGGTCCGTTCATTTACGGCATCGAAGTCAAACGGCATTGGGAAGAACACTTGGAATACGAAAGCCCGGCGAAGATATCGCCCCCCGACGCGGAGATGGTCCGCCGCGTCACGTTGGCCGCCTGGCGCGCCTTGGGTTGCCGCGACGTGGCGCGTTTCGATTTCCGGCTGCGCGACGGCGTGCCCTATTTTCTGGAAGTGAATCCCCTGCCGGGTTTGTCGCCCTTTTCGGGCGACGTTGTCTTTCTGGCCCGCGGCGTAGGCATTAGCCATGAGGACTTGATCGGGCGGATTTTGAAAGCGGCGGCGGCGAGGCAGAAGATCGCGGTAGACAGTAGACGGTAGACGGGGGAGAGGAATCGTGATTTGTTAGTTTGAACGGTCACATGCTGCGCTTGTTTTCCCGGTCTGCCGTCTACTGTCTACCATTTTGCCATGAACGTCGCGATTCTCCACAACGAGCCGTCACTGCCCCAGCAACACCCCGACTATGCGTCGGAGGCGGGCGTGCTGGAGTCGGTCGAAGCGGTTGAGGCGGCATTGACGCAAGGCAGCCATCGCTCATCGCGGCTGGCAGTGGGCACCGATCCGGCGGCGATCGTCCGGGCTTTGCAAACCATCGATGCCGACTGCGTCGTCAACCTTTTCGAAGGACTGCGCGGCGTCGGCGCGGGCGAGGCCCAGGTCACGGGCATTTTGGAGTTGCTTGGAATTCCGTTCACCGGGAGTGGCTCGAAATGTCTGGCACTGGTGCGCGAAAAGGCGCTCACCAAATGGATGCTGCTCGGCGCCGGCTTGCCGTCAGCCGCATTTCAGTCGATCGACGCTCAAGAGCCAATCACGGTGGGACGTTTCGAGCCGATGCTGGCCGCGGGGCAAGTGATCGTCAAACCGGCGCACGAAGACGGCAGCCTGGGAATCGGGCCCGAGAGCATCGTGGGTGACGCCGACGCACTGGTCCGGCAGATCCGTTGCGTGCAAGAGCGGTATGGCGATGTGCTCGTTGAGCAATACATTGCCGGCCGCGAGTTCAATGTCGGGGTGCTGGCGCTTCCCCAATCGACGGCTTTGCCGCTGGCGGAGATCGAATTCATTCCCGGCATCGCGCCCATCGTCAGCTACGACGCCAAGTGGACGCGCGAGGCGCCGGAGTTCGACGGCACGCCTGCCCGATGTCCGGCCGAGGTATCGCCGGAGTTGGCCGACGAGATTCGCCGCGTGGCGTTGGCCGCTTTCCGGTTGACCGGCTGCCGGCATTACGCCCGCGTCGATTTGCGGGTCGACGCCTCCGGGCATCCTTTCATCTTGGAAGTGAACGGCAATCCCGACATCAGCCCCTCGGCCGGCCTTGCCCGGCAAATCCGCACCGCCGGCATGAGCTACGACGACTTTGTCTGCGGAATGATAGAGGCGGCGGTCGCGAAAATCGCGTAGGATGGGGCCGCCCCCTTTCCCCAATTCGGAAAGCGATGAACTGGCAGGCCTGCCGGAGGCAGGATTGCGCTGAGGCTAGACTGGTATTGAGAGAGGCCCGCGCCAAGACCTGCTGGCTGACCACCTGGCATGGCGTACTCCGTTTAACCATCCTTTCCCCTGGCCGACATCGAAGCCATTCGCCAACTCCTGGCGTCTCCAACGCTTGCCCAAAAGAGACGTATCGGTTTCGGCGTGGCGCGCGAGTAGCCGCGATTCGGGTGCTCTTTGTCGTTCGTGGCGTCGGTCGGGTGGGGAAGACGCAGGCCTCCGGCTGCTTGCATTCACCGCCCAATCTGGTAATCTACCCGCTGCCGCGCCTGCCTGCGTCGGGCACGCGCGCGCGAAGCACCTCGCGGTGAGCTGGCGGAGGGCATCGGGTGAGCAACGTTCGTGGCCCCGACGGGGCGTTATTCGATCGCCTAGGGGCGCAGCCCCGTAGCGTAAGCGTCCTCGCTTGCGCCTGTAGGCCCGAACGGGCGTCATTCCGCGGACGTGCCGCGCAACTGTCTTTCCGACCAAGATGCCGCCATGCCTAAGCGCACCAGCAAGAACCTTGTTACACGAGATTCGCGCCCGCGATGGCCTTCGCACGCTGGGCATGAAAACGCCTGTTTTCACGGGAAAATAGGCGGTGTCGTGCTGGACCGCCAAAAACGATCCGCGAGAAGGCATCCGAGCTGACATAGTGGAA
>DATLUO010000214.1 GCA_035533075.1 Pirellulales bacterium
TAGCCCGGATGATTCACCGGCCCCCGAACTTGGCGCGCAGACTGCGCGAACACCAACCCGAAGCGCAAGCGAGCTAAGTCCGTTGCTGATCCTCGCTTGCGCTTCGGGTTGGTGTGGGCCGGTGAATAATCCGGGCTAGCCATCAGTTTGCAGCCACCGGCGCGCAACCGCCGGGGCCCCTTGTCTCACCCGAGCGCAGGCGACACGCTTGTCGCGTGCGACGAGGTGCGCGGCCAATGCCCCTTTCGCTCCGCGAGATGGGAGCCGTTTACTCGGCGGCCATGCGACACGCGTGTCGCATTGGCACGCGCTGCCGCATCCAATCCGTAGGAGGAATATCGGTGTCGCGCAAAGCGTCCGTGACGGCGCCGAAACAAAAGCGACACGCGCGTGTCGCTTTTGCTGCGGCACCGTCTCAAACGACCATTTCTGACCCGCACGGCTCGGCGAGAGACGCGGAGGGAACCCCCCACCATTGGCCAACTGACAGATTCTGTCAGTTGATCGGGCGTTCCGCGTCCCTCCGTTCGCCGCAGCTTGATGCGCAGCGGTGGGACGTTGGGCCGCCGCTTTTCCAGCACGCCGCCTAATTGCTTCATGGCGCCGCGGACGTTGCGCGTCAGCCAGCGCAGACACAGCCCGAGGATCAGCAAACACAGTATAAACGCCGTGAGCAAAGCGCCGACGATAATCAGAAAGAGCTTCATGGCTATTCCTCGAAATCAGGCGCCAGGTAGACGTCGGCGGCCGGGGCTCGGCGAGCTCGCCGATTTTCTCATAGCGCTGCTCGCGTTCAACCGCGGCGTTCCAGCGCGCAAACGCCGCGCGTGGTGAAGCCGAGCCGTCGCTCAGAGCGAGCGCGTTGCGCGCGTGGTGAGAACCCTCGTCGGCCTCTTCCTCCTCGTCTTCTTCGTCGAACTCCTGATGGCACCGGGTTGCATTCCTTGCCGTCCCGCTCGCACTGCCGGCGGACTTCTTCCTCGGTCGGCCCGCCGCGGGCGCATCTTTTCGGCCAGGCATCGTGAACGAGACTGCATGCCGCGTTATAATGCCGATGGCGAACAACGATTTCTGATTTGCGAGATCCAGCATGGAACCCCTGGTGGTTGAAGCGATCTATGAGAACGGCGTGCTCAAACCGGCCCAGCCGTTGCCGCTAAAAGAGCATGAGCAGGTACGGATCACCGTCGAATCGACAAGTTATCCGGTTCGGGCAACCGCCGGTTTAATTCCTTGCAATGATGCCACGCTCATCGAGCACATCGCCCTCGATCCAATCGAGGAGCTATGACGTTTGCCGACATTCCCGTGGGCACGTCGATATTCGTCGACGCGAACACGTTCGTCTACCATTACAGCCGCCATCCGGTCCTGGCCGCGCCCTGCACGGACTTGCTCGACCGTATCGCGCGGAGCGAATTGACCGGCATTACGTCGGCTGATGTTTTAAGCGATGTAGCGCATCGCTTGATGGTTTTGGAAGCGGCGACGGTTTTCGGCTGGACCGGAACGGGCATCACCGGTCGATTTCGGCGTCATCCGAGCGAGATTCAGAAGCTAACGCAGTTCCAGCGCTCGGTGCAGACGATCGCGACGTTCGGCATCAAGATCGTTGCCGTCTCCGCTCCCCTGGTCGACGCAGCCACAACCATCAGCCGCCAAGTAGGACTGCTCAGCGGCGACGCCCTGATTGTGACCGTGATGCGAAGCGAGGGCGTCAGCCAGCTTGCCAGCCACGACGCAGACTTCGACCGCGTGCCCGGCCTCGTGCGATACGCGCCAGTTTGACCGAGATCTGTTCGAGCACGAACTCAGCCAGCGGAAGAACGTCGTTGCCGTCGGGCTTATGCCGGCCCATGACGAATCGCCATCGGGTCGTGGTGGCCGCGCCTCGGCACGCGACGGCAGCAAAGCGCTTCGCGCCGGAACCCAAATGACAAATGAAACATTTTTCGCTAGCATTGATTGCGAGCAAATGGGAACGTACTCGGCCACGATTCTGCGGTCTCAAGGCGACGCTGGTGAAACCTGAAAATCCAACAGCATGAACTATCCAGGCGGTAAAATACTGCAATCGTACTCTATGGCGTTTGACGGTCACCTCTTGAAACGCGGCTTCTGGCTGTACGTTTGGGAGATCAAGGGGCCGCTGTCTCGTCATGTTTATGTCGGCCGAACCGGCGACAGCTCATCGGCGCGTGCGTCGTCGCCGTTCAAGCGTATCGGGCAACATCTCGATCCAAGTCCAAACGCGAAGGGCAACGCACTCGGCAAGCAACTTCAACGCGCCGGTGTCAATTATGAGGAGTGTTCCTTCGAGATGGTCGCAGTTGGCCCAGTTTATCCCGAGCAAGCCGACTACCGCCGAGGCCCACGGTTCACTCGGCGTCGTGCTTGGCTGGCGCGAATGGGAATGGCGCGGGTCCGAAACGCACTTGCTGAAGGCCCTTCGACCTCGATTCAATCGTCCGTACCCGGGGCCGCCCCAGCGGAGATGGTGCCTATACGAAAATGGCCCCCCTCCCCTTCACGTGCCCCCAATCGCGGCGGGGCTTTGCTGGAAGACTGCGGCGAACGAGCCTAAGTGTTGCCCTGCCGAGCCGTGCCGGCGGTGCAGTCGGCGACGCGACGGCGAGCAACGGCGGCCGGCAAGCTCCCCCCGGCGGCGGACAGGGCGCCCAGGCGGTGACGGACGCCGACCTACAAAGGACGGTGAAAGAATGGGCGACGCGATCTCAGCTTTACCATGTCTTCAACAAGCACGGCATCGACGTTTTATGGGACGGCCACAGACGGCTGGCCGACGTGTGCCGAGAGAAGGGGCTCAATCCACGGCATATCGCC
>DATLUO010000215.1 GCA_035533075.1 Pirellulales bacterium
CGCTTGGATCACGTCGCGCGTGGCCAGCAGCATCTCACCCAGGCGATCGAGCGTCGGCCGCATGGCGGCGTGCATCGCCTGCAAAAGCTTCACCTGGTGCTCGCTTCGCAGCGCTTCCAGCCGCTGGGCGATGTTCGCTTCGGCGTCGATCGCATCGAAGGGCGTCTGCCGATAACTGGCGCTGACGATGTGTCCGGCCAGGGCATAATAGTCTTTGGTCGTGATGGCGTCGAACTTGTGGTCGTGACAGCGGGCACAAGCGACGGTCAGTGCCAGAAAGGTCTTGGAAAAGACGTCGATCTTGTTGTCGGTGCGGTCCAGCTCGTCGGCCTTCAGCTCGACGGGCGAATGGACCTCCTCGCCCAAGAACCAGAAGCCGGTGCCGAGCACCGACTCGTTGAAGCCGCGCTCGGGATTTCGCCGCGGCCCGTCGAGCAAGTCGCCCGCCACGTGCTCGACGACGAACTGATTGTACGGCACGTCGGCGTTGAGCGCGCGGATGACGTAGTCGCGATACTGCCAGGCATTGGGAATCGTGTAATCGAACTCATGCCCCTTGCTTTCGGCGTACCGCACCAGGTCGAGCCAGTGCCGGCCCCAGCGCTCGCCGAAATGTGGGGAGGCGAGCAGGCGATCGACCACCCGTGCGAAGGCATCCGGCCGGTCGTCCGACAAAAAATCCGCAATCTCTTCGGGCGTCGGCGGCAGGCCGATCAGATCGAACGTTGCTCGCCGCAGCAGTGTTGGTTTGTCGGCCGAACCGACGGGCGCGAGCCCCGCCGCCTCCAGCCGCGATAAGATCCAAACATCGGTCGATGAGCGGGGCCAACTCCTGGCGTCGATCGCCGGCAACGGGTGTTTGCCCAGCGGCTGAAAACACCAGTGCATGGCGCGCTCGCCCAGGTTGAACGTGGAGCCGGCGGGGGCTTTCTGGGCAACAGCAGATTCGGCCGGCCATGCGGCGCCCTGCTCGACCCAACGCCGCAGGGCCGCGACCTGCTTATCGGCCAGCTTTCCGGTGGGAGGCATTTGATACACTTCGCCATAAGAGACCGCGTCGATGAGCAGACTTTCATCCGGTTTGCCGGGCACAATGGCCGGTCCGGTATCTCCACCATCCAGCAGAGCTCTGCGCGAATCGAGCCGCAGATGTCCCTTCTGTTGCTGAGCGCTGTGACATTTATGGCAATGTTCGACGAACAGCGGCCGGATGACCTTCTCGAAGAACTCGGTCTGCTCTGCCGAGAAGATCGGTGGCGCGGCGCTCGGCTCTTCAGCCAGAGCGGACGTCAACACCGACAACATCAAGAGGGTGATCGCCGACGGACGGCTCGCTGGTCGCATCGTGGTTTTTCGGGGAGGCGATTGGGGTGGGAGCGGCCGGCCGAACCCCTCGGCCGCGACCTCCATCGTAGCCGCGGTCTCGAAAAGACTCAATCAGCGCCGCAGGTACTGCTGATACGCGGCGACGGCCAGCTCGTCGCAACGGTCGTTCTCGGCGTGGCCGCTGTGGCCGGCGACGCGCGTGTATTGGAGCGAGTGCCGCGCAATCAACTCGTCGAGCTTCCGCCAGAGGTCTTCGTTCTTGACCTCCTTCAGGCTTTTTCCCTCGCGCCGCCGCCAGCCGTTGGCTTTCCATTTCGCCAGCCATTCGCTGAGTCCTTTGCCCACATAGACGCTGTCGGTGAGGAGCTCGACATGGGACGGAGATTTCAGGGCTTCCAGTCCACGCACGACGGCCGTCAATTCCATGCGGTTGTTCGTGGTCTCCGGGTCGCCGCCGCTGGCGACCAGTTCTTTGCCGGAGTTCGGATGTTGCAGGATGAACGCCCAACCGCCCGGCCCCGGATTGCCGCTGCACGCGCCGTCGGTGTAGAGCAGCACATGGGGAAGATCGGTTTGTGGATTCGGCATTTAGCTTCCCGATTCACCAAGCCGCCGTCGTAGTTCGGCCAACTCCTGGCGAAGCTGCTCGTTTTCGGCGGCGATGCGATCGCGTTCGGCCAAGATACGAGCGCGCTCGGCGACGGCGACGTCGCGTTCAGCCGATGCTAAAGCCAGCAACTCCAACGCTGGCGGCAGTAACTGCCCAATGACCGGATCGTAGACCCGCAGGTCCTCGCCCTGTGCTTCGAAGTGCAGGCCGGTGGCCTCGCTGACCAGTCGCCCATCGAGCGGTTCCAGCGCGACGTATTTGCCGTTATCGAGCCGATAGCCTTGCAGTTTCGGGTCGAGGTACTCGCCCCGCGGATCGAAGAGCAGATATTCTCTAACGCCGAGAACGTTCTGGTAGAGCCGCTTTTTCTTGCCGAGGTCCTCCGCCTTGGTGCTCTTACTGGTCAACTCGATGATCAAGTCGGGAGCGGCTTCTTCCCACACCAGATAATAGTCGCGCTGCTTCTCCTTTGCCACGCCGCGAACGAAAAAAACGTCGGGAGCGACGTGCTTTCGCTTATCGCCGGGAACGTAGTACATCAGCATATTGCCCGACACATAAACCATTGGCTCATCGGTAAAGTAGCGGTCAAGCACATCGATCAGGTCGAAAAGATTGCGACGATGGACCGGAGTTTCAGCCACAGGACGGCCATCTCCACTAGGATAGATCGTGTGGTCGACCGTGCCCGGCGATTGCGGCGTAGGTGTAAGGTGCATTTTCGCTCTCTCGACGGCGACGCGGACAGGTGCTCTCTGCATAAAAGTGTATCCCGCGGAAGTGCATCGCGACAAGCTACTTTTCGAGCGACTGTTGTGCATCTCAATCAGAAATCGGCGACCGACGTTAGCGACCGGGACTCGATCAATTCCGCACTTTGACGTAGATCGTCACTTTTTGTCCCGCGACATCGACCGTTGTCGGCTCTTCGGCGGCCAGTGCCGAATTTCGGATCGCAACGGCGAGTGTCTCTGATCGGATGTAGTCGCCGAAACCGTCGATGGCCCTGCGGACGTCAGCAGAATCCGTCACGATGCTCAGCATGATCCGGTCGGTAAACTGACAGTTCTTCTCCTTCCGTAGGTTCTGCACGGCATGAACCAGCTCGCGGGCCACGCCTTCGATCAGCAAATCGTCCGTCAACTCCGTCGAGACCACCACGACGGCCCGCGTGCCCTGCGCGGCGGCCCAGCCGGGCTTGGCCTGCAAACGCACTTGAATATCACTCGAGTCGAGCGTCACCGGGCCATCCGCCATATCGAGCGTGACTTGCCCCTCGGCTTCGAGCCTGGCGAGCAGTGCCGCCGCGTCGGCCGCCGCGAGGGCCTGCTTTAGTGCCGGCAACCGTTTGCCGAGCCGCGGCCCCAGCCGCTTCAAGTCGGGCAACACCGTGTAGGTGATGTATTGATCGGCCCGCGGAATGAACTCCACCTGCTTCACGTTCAGCTCTTCGCGAATCAGGCCGGTATGCGCTTCCAGCCAGGCCTGATATTGCGGATGTACCAGCACCACCTCCACCTTGGCCAAGGGCTGACGTACCTTCAGCTTCGCTCCCATGCGAGCACTGCGGCCCAGCGAAACAATCTCCCGCACCAACTCCATCTGCTCCGAAAGGGCTTCATCGACCAGCGTCTGATCGCCGGCCGGATAGTCGCACAGGTGTACGCTTTCCAAGGCCCGGCCGGTCGCTTCGACCGCCAGATTCTGCCACAGCGTTTCGGCCAGAAACGGCACGAAGGGGGCGATCAGCTTGGTCGTCGTCAGCAGGCATTCGTAAAGCGTCCAGTAGGCGTCGAGCTTATCGACGGTGTGCTCGCCGCTCCAGTAGCGGTCGCGGCTGCGGCGCACGTACCAGTTGCTCAAGGCGTCGACAAAGGCGGTGATCCGGCCGCAGGCGGTGAAGTTGTCGTAGGCGTCCATCCGCTCGGTCACCGCCAGCGCGGTGCGATTCAACTCGCTGAGAATCCAGCGGTCGAGCTCGTTGCGCTCAGAAACCGGCCGATAGCCCTTGCCGGTTGAGAGTGCGCCCGCGTTGAGTTGGCTAATATCTCCGGAGAGTGACTCGCCTGGATCGAACTTGTCGATGTTGGCGTAAATCACGAAAAAGCTGTAGACGTTCCAGAGCCGCAGCAGAAACTCGGGGATGCTGTCTTTGATGGCCTGCTCGTTGTAACGGATGGAGGTCCACGGGGCCTGGTTGGCGAAGAAATACCAGCGCAGAGCGTCGGCCCCGTAGCGGTCGAAGATTTCTCGCGGCTCGCGGTAGTTCCGCTTGCTTTTGGACATCTTTTGCCCGTCTTCGCCCAGCATCAAACCGAGCACGATGCAGTTGCGGAACGGATGCGGGTACTCGCGCTTCGGCGCGGCCGGATCGCGGCTGTCGGCGCGGCCGAACAAGAGCGTGCTGATGGCGAGCTGGCTGTAGAACCAGCCCCGCGTCTGGTCGAGCGCCTCGCTGATGAAGTCGGCCGGAAATTGTGAGGCGAATCGTTCTTGGCCCTGGTGCGGATAGCCCCACTGGGCAAACGGCATCGCGCCTGAATCGTACCAGCAGTCGATCACCTCGCTCACCCTCCGCATGCGCTTGCCCGGCGCTCGCGGCGAGTCGTAGGTGACGGCGTCGATATACGGCTTATGGACCTTCAAGTCGTCGGGCAAGCTGGGCTTGGCCCGCTTGGCCGCTTGCCAGACTTCCGTGCCGCTCACGCCGGGCTTGGCCAGCAGCTCGGCATAACTGGCCACCGCCTCACTATGGCCGGTCTCTTCGCAGACCCAGATCGGCAGCGGCGTGCCCCAGTAGCGTTCGCGCGACAGCGCCCAGTCGACGTTCGTCTCCAGAAAGTTGCCGAAACGTCCGTCGCGAATATGTTCGGGCAGCCAGTTGATCTGGCGGTTGTTGGCCAGCATCTCGTCTTTGAAACGGCTGGTGCGGATAAACCAGCTTCGCCGCGGATACTGGATGAGCGGATCTTCGTCCGCCCTCCAGCAGAACGGATATTCGTGCAGGTACTGCTCCTGGTGATAGAGCAGGCCGCGGCGGCGCAGCTCACGGGCGATGTCTTTGTCGGCCTCTTTGACCCAGCGGCCTTCATAATCGGGCGCTTCGGCGGTGAACTTGCCGTCGGGCGCCACGGCGCAGATCAGCTCCGGCCCTCGCCCCGGTTCGAACCGCTCGATCTCGCGTGCCAGCACCTCGAAGTCAACCTCACCGAAGGCCGGCGCCTGGTGAACCACGCCCGTGCCGCTATCGACCGTCACGAAGTCGGCCGGCACAACGCGCCAGGCGATATGCTGCCAACCGCCCGTCTTGAGCTGTCCTTCGACTTCGCCCAGCGAGCGATAGTAATAATCCAAGGGCGGCACATAGCGTCGGCCGATCAACTCGCGCCCGGAGAGCGTCTTTTCAACCGTCAACTCTCGTCCGACTTTGGCCGCGATCGTTTCGACAAGCGCCGAGGCGACGATCAACTTGCCGCCGTGCGGATCTTCGCCGTCGGCCACCAGGGAGTATTCTAATTCTGGGCGTACGGCGGCGAACTGGTTGCTGGGCAGGGTCCACGGCGTGGTGGTCCAAACCAGTAGGGACGTACCGGGCTCATCGACCAGCGGAAAACGCACGTAAACGCTGGGATCAGCCACCTCGCGATAGCCCTGGCCGACCTCGCCGGAGCTGAGGGCGGTGCCGCCTTGTGCCCACCACCACACGATCTTGTGCCCTTGATAGAGCAGCCCGCGGTCGAACAGATTCTTCAGCGACCACCAAACGCTTTCCACGTAACTTTGGTGATACGTGACGTAGGCTTCGTCGAGCTTGATCCAAAAGCCGATCCGCTCGGTCAGCCGTTCCCACTCCTGCATGTAGCGCCAGACGCTTTCCTGGCAGCGATGGATGAACGGCTCGACCCCGTAGGCTTCGATTTCTTCCTTGGAATGGATGCCGAGTTCTTTGCAGACCTCGACTTCGACCGGCAGCCCGTGCGTATCCCAGCCGGCTTTGCGTTCGCAGCGGTAGCCGCGCATGGTGCGGTAGCGCGGGAAGAGATCCTTGATGGCCCGCGTCAGGCAGTGGCCGGGGTGCGGCATGCCGTTGGCCGTGGGCGGACCCTCGAAAAACACGAACGGCGGCGAATTGGCCCGCCGCGCCAGCGATTGATCGTAAATCCGCCGCTCGTTCCAGAAGCGGATGATTTCGGTTTCGATTGCGGGAAAACGAGGGTTGGCTTCGACGGGACGAAACATGGCCTACTGGGCGGGTCGATGATGAACGAAACCGCAAGTAGACCGCGCAGGCCCCGAATTTTCAACGCCGGTGCAACTCAAGCCAACGCCTGCCATCCATCAATCGACGACTGACAGGACACTACGCCTCCGCCTTCGGCGATTTGCCTCCGGCCTTGGCCCTCTGCGTCCGTTCGTTTTTGAGACGCCGCTTGATCTTCTTACGACGGTTGACCGTCGAACGATTCGCACCCATGCAGTTGCTCCTGTTCGTAAGGTGGGACCAGCGAGCTTGCGAGCGCTGGCCCACCGTAATCAATATCGCCAACGGTGGGCCGGCGCTCGCAAGCTCGCTGGTCCCACCCTACGACCTTATACTTATAGCAGCCCCAGCAATCGCTCTCGCTCATCGCGCTCGCGCACTTCGTCGATCAACAGCATCTCGCGTTGGTTGTGATCGTTGATCTCTTCCAGCAGGTGGCTCAGACAGGTGCAAACTTCACCTACCGTCAGATAATCGGTCGGCGACGCTTGCTCCAGCCGGTCGACCGCCACTCGCAGTCGCCTGCGAAACTCGTCGTGTTCCCGTCGCAACGCGGCGATCTGGCCGCGCAGGTCCGGGTAACGGCGACTTTCGATGGTAGGAAGATAACCTTCACGCTCCTCCAACTCAAGAATGTGTTCCAGATGGCGATGGAACGAGTTGGCGATGAAGCGCAGGCTGGGCAGCCGGCTGGAACAATCTTGCGTGCGCAAGGCCCAGTCGATCGTCGTCCGCAGCGCCTCGGCGATGTGCCTGAGCAGTTCGTGCTCGAAAAGCGCCTGCTGTTCGGTAGCCGTGCGATCCATGATGATCGCCTCCTTTCGCTAATCCACTTCTACCATTGTATGCCCGCGCGGAAACCGCTGCCAGTGTCAATCCGACGGATACGGCACCGGCTCGCCATTGAGCTCCGCCAACGCGTTCTGGGCGGCCCGCTGCTCGGCTTCTTTCTTGTTGCGGCCCCAGGCGGCGGGAAAACGGGTCCGGCCCACCTGCGCCGCCATTTTGAAGCATTTGCTGTGGTCGGGTCCCTTCTCGTCCAGCAGGGCGTAGGTGGGCGTCTGGCCGCGCTCGCGCTGGGAAAGCTGTTGCAACAGCGACTTGTAGTTGCCCGAATGGTCGCCCCCGGCGGTCAGCTCGATTTCGGGAGCCATATAGGTTTCGATGAAGGCCCGCGACGCTTCGTTGCCGCCGTCCAGATAGATGGCCGCGATCAGCGATTCGAACACATCGGCCAACAGCGAGGGCGGCACCGTGGGGTGCGTCGTCATTCCCTTGCCCAGCACCAGGAATTTTTCCAGTCCCAAGGCCTCGCTCAGCTTGGTGCAGGTCTGCCGGCTGACCACGACCGATTTGATCTTGGTCAGATCGCCTTCGAGGTATTCGGGATACTGCCGGTAGAGAATTTCGCAGACCACGGCGCCCATGATGGCGTCGCCCAGAAACTCCAACCGCTCGTTCGATCGCAGGCGGTGCGAGGCGCCCGAGGCGTGCGTCAGCGCGGCGCGCAGCAGTTCCTTGTCCTTAAAGACATAGCCGATGCGGCGTTCGAGCCGCTCGTAATCTTCTTTCCGGTCGGGCGGAGAATCGGGTTCGGCGGTACGGCTCATGCACAGCTTCCTCGGCGGAAGAGCCCCAGACCATTATGCGTAAGTCTAGTCGGCAACGGCACTTTTTGCAACACAAGGTCTTGAACCTAAGACCTAAGACCCAAAACCAAGGACCCGAAACGCAAAGGTCTTGGGTCTTAGGTATTTTTTAGCAAGAATCTGCCCCCGTACGGTAACATTCTTTCGTGCAGGCAGATTCTACGACAGCGAAGGAGGAAGTTTCCATGCAACACATTCGTTCCCATGCCGGACGCGGCGCAATCATGGCAGTCGCCTTGTTGGCGGCGGCGACCTGGGGTGCCGGCCTCTGGCAAGGCCACACCACCGCTCAAGAGCAGTCGGGCCACCATCAATCGCCCGCTTCGGCCGAAGCGCGGCAGCAAGCCAATACCCTTTCCACGGCCTTCCGCAAGGCGGCAGAGATGGCCGTGCCAACCGTGGTCACCATCGAGACCCGCAGCAAACCGCACGTGGTGCGCGACTTGCGCGGCAACAAAGGCGACGGCAATAAGCGCGACGAAGATCCCTTCAAGGGCCAAAACCCATTCAAGGGGACGCCGTTCGAAGACTTTTTCGGCGACAACGGCGACATGTTCCGCCACTTCGGCCAGGGCGGCCGTTCGTTCCAGGTTCCGCCACGGCAGGGCATGGGTTCGGGCGTGATCGTCGATAAGAGCGGCATCGTGCTCACCAACAATCATGTCGTGGAAGGCGCCGACGAGGTACTGGTCCGCCTTTCCGACGAGCGCGAATTCAAGGCCACCGACATCAAGACCGATCCGGCCACCGACCTGGCCGTGCTCCGCATTGAAGGGGCCGGTTCGTTGCCCTACGCCAAGCTGGGCGATTCCGATCACCTGCAGATCGGCGACTGGGTGATCGCGGTCGGCAATCCGTTCGGTCTCGACTCGACCGTCAGCGCCGGCATCATCAGCAGCAAGGGACGCGAGTTGAACTCCAACCGCCGCTCGCGGTTCTTGCAGACCGATGCCGCGATCAACCCCGGCAATTCGGGCGGGCCGCTGGTGAATCTCGACGGCGAAGTGGTGGGCATCAACACCGCCATCGCCACCAACAACGGCGGATACCAGGGCATCGGTTTCGCTATTCCCAGCAACCAGGCCAAGTGGGTCATGCATCAACTCATCAAGTCGGGCGTGGTGCAACGGGCCTATCTCGGCGTGTCGATCGAGGAGGTCAGCGGCGACCTGGCCCAGAAGTTTGGAGTCGAGCGTCACCACGGCGTGTTGGTGGCCGAGGTCAAGCCGAATACTCCGGCCGCCAAAGCCGGCTTTGAGGCGGGCGACGTGATCACCGAGTATGCCGGCACGAAAGTGCATTCCCCGCGCGATCTGCAGGAGTTGGTCGAGCGGACGGCGATTGACTCGCAGCAAGACGTGAAGGTGCTTCGCGACGGCAAGCCGGTCGATCTGAAGGTGGTGGTCAAGCCGCTGCCCAAGGAGTTTGCCGACGTGGGAACGGTGGCCCCGAGTCATCACGAGTCCGACGAATCGGGCTACACCAGCGAAGCGTTGGGACTGCAAGTCACCGACCTGGACGAGAACAACGCCGAGAAGCTGGGCTTCAAAGACTACAAAGGCGTGGTGGTCACAGAGGTGATGCCCGACGGTGTGGCGGCCCAGAACGGTCTCCGCGAAGGAACGCTGATCATGAGCGTGGCCAAGAAGCGCGTCGAGAACGTCAAGCAGTTCAAGGAAGCGCTGAAAGACGTCGACGCGTCGAAGGGCCTGCTGCTTTGGGTCCGCAGCAACGACCAGAACCGCTTTGTGGTGTTGAAGAAGCAATAAGGCATCGGCCGAGTTGCCACGAGATGGTTTCGGCCGGCTGGGGCGGCAATCAAGCCGCTCCGGCCGGTTTTTTTTCCACCCGCCAAGTTGCTGAACTGCGCGCAATCGTTGGTGGCTGGGGCAGAAGCTGGCCGAGATCGATCCGGTCCTTGCAATAGTTGCCGCCGGCCAGCGATGCCACGGTGGTGGCGCTATTTGGCCTTGCCACCCTCGATAAGTTGCCCGACGAGCTCGCCGAGCCGTTTTGCACGGGCATGAAGGCTTACGACTTTGCCCTGGCGGTCGAGCAAGATGGCCAGCGGGATTGAATCGACCTTGTACTGCTCGGCCAGCGGGTGTCCCCAGCCGCTGGCGTTTTCTCCGCCCTCGAAGAGAACCGGCCAGGCGATGTGCCTCTCCTTGACGAACTCGCTGAGCGCGTCGGCGTCGTTGTCCAAGCTGATGCCGACCACCTCGAAGCCGCGATCGTGATACTTGGCGTAAACGTCTTTGACGTTGGGCAACTCGGCCACGCAAGGACCGCACCAGGTGGCCCAAAAGTCGACGAGCACGACCTTGCCTTTATATTGGGAGAGCTCGAACTTTCCGCCTTCGAGCAGCTTGCCCGAAACGCTCATCGGTTTGCCGATCAGCTCCAATTTGAAGGCCCACGATTCCAGTGGTTTCGCGGCCTCGCGAACGTCGGAGTCGTCGCTCTTGGCCAACCGGTCGGCGAAGTCGCGAATAAGTTTGCCGGCCTCCTTTTCACGTCCTTCCAGTTCCAGGATTTGCCCCGCTAGATTCGCCATTTGAGCTGCGCCCACCAGCACGTCGGGCGCGTCGGCCTGGGCGAACTTTTCGGCGAATTTGCGTGCCGCTTCCGCCGCCGCGTCGTGCTTGCCGCTGCGGTGCAGCAGCACGGTGGCCGCTTTTGCCAACGGCACCATCTTCACGTCGGGTTTGCCGGAACCGGCGAGCTGCTCGACTTCGGTGGCGAAGCGTTCCACCGCGGCGGCATCGCTTGCGTCCAACGTATCCAATTGCCTCATCAGGGCATGGGTTTTGACCAAGTGTACGATGGCCGGTCGCTTGTCGTTTTTCAATTGCTCGGTGAGCGAGTCGAGTTGCCCGGCGGCGTCGTCATCGTCCAGACGCTTGAGAGTCGTCAGTGCGTCGAGCTCCGCTTTGGTTGCCTCGGTCAGCGTTTCGTCGTCGGCCTTTTCTTTACGGATCCGCTCGGCGGCCGTCACGATGGCCTGGCAGGAGTTGAGCCGTTCGGTGCGCGTCTCGGCACGCCCCTGAGAACGCTGCTGCTTTCGGATGAAGGCCAGTAGCTCTTCGGGGGTCCCTTGGGGAACCTCGTATTTCGTGCCGCTCTTTTTGGCGGGCTTGGCGTCTTGATCGTCGGCGGCAGCGGCGGCGGCGAAACAGGAAAGACACCATATCAGACAGAGCGTGCTGGAAAATCGGAGCGGCATGGGGATGGTCCTTGGTATGAAGCGCGGCAAGCGGAAACGCCCCTCATGCAAGCTACCCCATGTTCGCCCCTTGTGCAAACCACGCGCCGGTCAGGCTACGCGGCCGCTTGCGCTTACGTAGCCCGCTTGCGCTTACGTAGCCCGCTTGCTCCGCAAGCGGAAGGGAACGATCTTGACTGTTTTTAGCTTCCCGATTTGAAAATGAAGAGCCGAGGGACGGGAACGCCGTTCCGCTTGCGGAGCAAGCGGGCTACGTAACGGCTACGATCAGCCGCCGGCATAAATGCTACGGCCGCCGTCGACCGGCAGGCACACGCCCGTCACATAGTCGTTCCGCAACAAGAACAGCACGGCGTCAGCGATGTTCTCCGGCCTGCCCTCTCGCTTGGCGAGTGTCGCATGGATGACGGCCTGACGTTCCTTTTCGGGCATATCGCGCGGCAGAAGCACCGGCCCCGGCAACACGGCGTTGACGCGCACGCGCGGATTTCGCCGGCCCAGCTCGACGGCCATATCGCGCGTCAGCGTGGGAATGGCCCCTTTCGACGCAAAGTACGCCGAGTAATCGGGATAGGGCCGCACCATCGCCCAGTCGCCCAGGTTGACGATGGCCCCGCCCGTCGCCTGACCGACCATCACCAGGCCCACCTGCCGGCAGCACAGGAAGGTGCCGAGCAGATTGGTTTCCAGATGCTCGCGCACTTCGGCGGCGGTCACCTCTTCCAGCGGCTTGGCATTCCAGACGGCGGCGCAATTCACCAGCGCGTCGATGCGGCCGAACGCGGCCAGGGCCTGGCGCGTCATCTCGCGCACATCCGACTCGTCGCGAATATCTCCCGACACCACGGCGGCTTCGCTGCCCTGCGAGCGCAATTCGGCCGCCGTCGCCTCCGCTTCGTCCAGCGAATGCCGCGCGTGCAGCACGACACGATAACCGCTGGCCGCCAAGGTCCGGGCAACGCAGTTGCCGATCCGCGGCGGCCCGCTGCCCGGCACCAGGGCAACCGACCGATTAGGGCCCATCGCTTCCCTCGACGACGCGGGTCAGGTCGCGGCTCTCGATCGACGGACACCAATAGCGTTCGATGTGCTCGACCACCAACTCCGTTCCGCGCGCATGACTCACGTGCGGGGGCTGCCGCGGATCGTACATGGCGTCGGTGAGATCGCGGACCAGCACCACGTTCATTCCCAGCCGCACCATCTGCCGGATGCCGAACGACCGGCCCAAGACGCACATGTTGGTGTGGACGCCCAGAATCGCGATGTTCTTGATTCCTTCCTGGCGGCAAAAGTTATAGATTTCAACTCCGCTGTCGCTCACGCCGTCGAAGCCGGTGATGGCAATCGCCGGGTGCTCGCGCTGGTAGCGCCGCACTTGCGGCGGCGGCTCAGGATCGTCGCACGGTTTGCTCACGTCCAGCGGCAGCGGCGGCTCCCGGCCGGGATCGAGGTGGCACCAGCCGGCGATGGGCACGGGCGGCTCGACGGCGGACGCTTGTTGCATGCGGCGGCGGTAGGGCGTATCGGCGTAGACGTCCATCGTGCCGCTGGGAGCGTGAACGATGATCACGCCGCGGTCGCGCGCGGCCGTGACCACGCGATTGATCTCCGGGGCCAGCACGGCGATGCGTTGCGCGGCGCGTTGGCAATAGATGTCGTCCCAAACGTCGCAGATCAGAATGGCCGTCTCGGCGGCTTGCCACTCGACCGCCCGCAGTTGAACCTCAACTTGTCCGCTGCCGGCCGGCTTTTCGGCGCGCGAGCGCTCATTCAGCAAAAGCGTGCCGCTGAGTTTGGGGCGATTCGCCTCGCGAGCGCCGGCGGCCTCTTCGCCGAAGGAGAGCGTCGGCACGCTGAGAAGTGCCAGGCACGTCAGGAGAGATGCACGAGTCATGGTGAGAATCCAATTTCTAGACTGGGGAGCGCGCGAGCTTGCTGACCGCCATCATGCCCCACCGCGCCGCCGCTTTCAAGACAGCAAAACTGTCGGTCGAGAACGCGGAGGTAACCCCACCATTGGGCCAACTGGCGGAATCCGCCAGTTGATCAGGTGTTCCCCGTCCCGCCGGCAAGCCAAGCGAAGATCATCGCGATCTAAAACACTTGTGAAAAATAAAAGCATTTAGCGTCATGTTCGTCGGTCATGCCCGGAATCGGCGCCGGCATCAACCCATAGGCGACCAGGAGTTCGCCGACGTGAAACGTGCTCTCCCCCTTCTGCACGAGCGCTGGCCAGCTCGATTCGACGTTTCGCCGGCGCCCTGTTCCCGCATGGCCGCCGCGGCCATTCCGTGGGGCTATTGCTGCAAGCGCTTCAAGATCGCCTGGCCCGTTCCCGATGTGCGCATCTCCCGCGATGGATTTCAGGTGCTCGATGCCGAGGGCCGCCCGATGCAAGCGGGCCTGCGCGGCTACGTGCGGGTGGGAGGTCCGGAAATCGCCGCAGGCGAAAACGAGGCCGCCGATGCTCTGGCCGAAGCCATCGACCGTTGCGACCCCGAAGGCATCCGGGCGGCGGTCGCGCGAGGAGCGTCGCTCACGGTTCTGCCCGATACCTCCACGTCGCCGTTGCTGGCGGCGCTCTTCAAATTCGAGGAGCCGGAGTGGAGAGAGTGCGTCGAGCTGCTGATCGAACTGGGTTGCCACGTGAACGGCGTCAATAAGGATCCGCCGATTGTCGTTTGCGTCGACGAGCGCTTCCTCGACGAGCCCGATGCGCTCGAAGCGGTGGAGTTGCTGCTCGAGCGTGGCGCGGACGTCAATGCTACCGACGCCGACGGACAAACGGCCCTCTTTCGCTCGGTCCTCGACCAGCGAGTCGAGCTCGTGCGGCTCCTTCTCGAACATGGGGCCAATCCGGACATCAAGGACCGAAACGGCGTTTCGCCCGTCGATTGGCTGCGGAAGGCTTGTGAACGCGAAACGAACTTCCAGGAACGCACCGTGTTTGCCGAGCTCTTGAGCCTGCTGACAGGCCAGCCGGTGGCCAAGCCGCAAGCGGCGACCTTGACTCCCGCGCTGGCGGCCGAAAGCAAACGCTTCCGGATGTGCGTTACCGCGCGCCGCCTGCTTCCCTTGCTGAACGCGAACCTCAGCATCCGGCGCTGGGACGATTACCCCTACGCCAAGCGACGCTGGTTTCGCGACCGGGAACAGCAACTCGCCGACGCGGGCTTCCAGTTCGCGCAGCATTTTGGCATCGGGCTTTCGAATCAGAGCGCCTTTACCAACCCGGACCTCGGTTTCGACGCGATTCTGTCCGCGGGCGACAAACCCGGCTGCGAGATCATCGCTTATCATAGCGACCACACCACGACGACGGTCACGAATTCCACCGACGTGGTCGGTCCCGAGTTCGCCCCGCCGTCACGCGTCCTGAAGGAGGTCCAGGGAGCGTCGCCCGCCCAGTTGGTCGAATATCTAAGAGATCTGGCGCGAGGGAAAGAGATGATGCGCGTCGATGCCGCTTCCTTCGCATCGCGTTACACGGAGGCCTTGAACCGCGTCGCGCGTGAGACCGGCGAGCGTGCCCGACACGTGCTTGAGACGCCGACCCTTCTCGTCGATGGCTCACCGCCGCGCTACGAGCGCCTCGGCTGCTACTTGGATTTTGCAGATTGGAAGGATCCCGGCTATTCCAGCGAAAACTGGGTGCGAGACTGGAAAGAGAAATTCGCCAAGGCGGACCGTGACCCGCCCGATAGCACGAGCGACGCGGTCGATGCCGCCATGTACCTGGTGGTCATGCGTCATTTTCAGTTCGCATCGGCGCCCGAGCCGGGCGAATTCCTGGCTTCGGGCGGCGACGTGGCCCTGGCTCATTTTCGGGCCATCGCCCGCGCGGCGAAGGGATGCACTCACGCCGAGCCGTGGTTTCAGTTCCGATCGCTGGTGCGTGGATTGCTGCTGTGCGCCTGGCCGGGCGCTGGGAAACGTTCAAAGAGATAGGCAACGCCGTTCAACCCAAGCTGGCGTCGACGAACACGGCCGGCGAGGAAGATCTCGACTTCGCCGAGGTGCTCCTGCTGCTGGTCTCGAGCTATCGCGACCGCGCGCTGCCCAAGGCCGCGGCCTTGGAACAGGCGGTGGCGAAGCGATTGGCCGAGCGTCCTCGTTCGCTTCTGGAGGTATGGCGCGCCGTCGACGCCGGCCGAGCGGGGGAAGTGGAGCAAGCGCTGCGGCGTTCGCTCGAATGTTTTCTGGAAGCACGAAAACCCAGACTCGTGGTGAGTCGCCCGTACGACCTCTTCGAATTCGTGTCGCTTCCCGACAGCCTGTTCCATCTGGCCGCGCGCCGGCGCGGATTGAAGTTGCCGCCTTTGCCGCCCCACCTGGCGGACATGCTGCTCACGCCTGACACGATTGGCTTGCATTCTGGGCAATCTCCGGCTTAAAATTGACTGCGTGAATGACATCGTAGGTATTCCCGATTCCGTTGCATCCTCGGCGTTGAAGGCGACCACCGGCGGAGGAAGCAATTCCAATCCGGCGCCCGGCTTGGAGTGCGAAGGGGCGGAGGACCATCGTCGGCAAGCACTTCTGAAATCCGCAGAGGCGTTTGACCGGGAACTCGTGGGAATGCTGGCCGACCATGCTGACGAGTGGGTGGCTTTCGCTGGTTCAACAAGACTCGGCTTTGCCCAGAGTCGGACGGCGTTGATCCGCGCTTGTATGAGCCAGGGTCTTCGTCCGGGCGAGTTTCTGGTCCGTCGCGTCGAGCCACAGCCTGAAGACGTTGTGGAGACCCCGCGTCTTGTGATCTAGCTTGCCAGGGAAACCCGCCGCTGGGATTTGTGTGCCTCTCCTCATCGACCGCTTGCCGTTTCATCGTTGGATCGACCGCACGCGCGATCCTCCGCGGGAACATTGGTCGATTCGACTGCCCGTAATCGTCTCAAACCCGGGTTTAGACGCTCCACCGGTCGGCGCGAAGATCCAAGAATGGGTGTTTGACATCGGCTTCACAGCCCACGCATTCGCCTGGCGTTGGCATCTGGAAGACGCCGGCGTCGATCTTGAACTTTGGGACGTGCCAAGCAATTCTTCGATTCGCTCGTCCATCGATAACAGGAAAGAGCCTGTGAAGATTTGCCAGGTTGATATTTGGTTGCCCGAGTTCCCACGCCGCGACGACGGCCGAGTCGAGCGGCTCGAAACCGAAGTCTTGTATCGAGATCAATCCGCTCGACCGGATCCTCAATTCAACCGACCGTTGCTCGGACTGCGCTGCTTCATGTCGGCGCGTGCCAGGGCGGAAATCGATTTTGTGGCCAAAACAACCTCGCTCTGGTGGCCGTCGGAGTGACCGTATTTCCGCGAGTTGCCGCTCGGCGAGCAACTGTTCATAGAGATCCTTGCGAATCAAGACGTAGGCCGTTTGCGTGCTGGGATTGATAAAGGTCGCTGGCGCCTCAGCGCATGCGGCAACCGCGTCAGGCTGCGGGGAAGCCCTGAAGAGAACCTCGATCGGCAGAGAGGCAACCGTGTGCCGGGCAACTTTACCGCGCCGCCGACTTGCAATTCGCTTGCCGCGGGGGCTAACTTAAAGGCAACTCTTTGCTGTGGATCTTCACCCCTTTTGCCAATGCGCTTGAAAGCGGGACGGCCATGCCGCTCAGCGTTGTTTGTTTGAACCGCCTCACCAACATGGTTGGAGCTGGGCCAAAATCGCGCAAGCTGCCGTATTTGTTCGCCCTGACGCTCGTTCCGTTGGTGCTGTCGCTGGTCGGCGACACGAATGACATCCGCGAGCGCATCGACCGCACCATCGAGGCCCATCCCGAAATAGAAATGGACGGCGATGCGGGCCTAAGCCGCGACGGGTTGTTGAGCGCGCTTCCGGAAAGACGGATCGAGGGAGCGCACCTCTCCGCCGGAAGTTGGCTCCATTGGCTCTATGCCCTCGCCGCGGCCGCGATGTTTTGGGGCGTCATCCTGGCCTTGTTCGAGCGTGGCGAAGCCACCCCAAGGCAGTTGCTGGCCATCGGAGCGCGAACGGCGACGGTGGGCATCTTGCTGTTGCTCGGCTTCCAGTTGTTGGCCGGGATGGCGCAGGGGCTTTGGATGCGCGGCGGCGGTCTGTTGATGCTGGTGTTCTACATCATCAAGTTCATCGGCTTCTCCTACGAGGCCGCATTCGACCCACAAAACGGCTTCTGGGTCAGCTTCCTGGGATTCACGCTCGGTGTGGGGTTGTGTGAAGAGTTTGTCAAGGCGCTGCCGCTCTACCTCAAGGTGCGCAGGGGCGAACGCCTAAGCTGGCGGGCGGCTTGCGTGCTGGGGCTCGCCAGCGGCGTCGGGTTCGGCGTGGCGGAGGGGATCATGTACGCGGGCGGCCATTACAACGGCATCGCCAAGCTCGACCTGTATTTTGTGCGGTTCCTCTCCTGCGTCGCCTTGCACGCCATCTGGACGGCCTCGGTGGCGTTGGTGTTGTGGCACAACAAGAAGCTGGTGGGCGGCGACCTTGATTGGGCCAACTGGATCGTCGGCGCCATGAAAGTCCAGGGCGTACCGATGTTCCTCCACGGGTTGTACGACACCGCGTTGAAGCGCGACCTGAACCTGCCGGCGCTGGTGTTCGCGATCGCCAGCTTTGGCTGGCTCGCGTACCTGCTTGCTTGTTCCCGCGCTAGCGACCCCGTAGCGAAGCGAGCCCGATTTGCGACGACATGAGGGGCCTCTGACGCTACAGGCCATGCCCTCGCTGGCATCGGCAATCTTCTTCCAGGGCGTCATTCTTGGGAGACCGGCAGAAAGCGTAGGCTGCCCGACGCCAAGTCCAGCAGCGCGACGGTGAATTCTTCGGCCCGGTACAGTGCGCCGGGATTGATTTGCCGCACGGAGCGGACGACCGCGTCGCTGCGATAGTGCGCGTGCCCAGTTAAGAGAAAGTCGGGCCGCTCGGCGAGCACGCGCCGCACATCCATGGTTAGGTGCCCGTGGGCTACGCCGATGCGCCTGCCTGCCAAATCGACCACGCCGCCCCAGCCCAGGCAGACGGCCCCGAAGTCCGCGGCGGCCCTTCGCAGTTCGGGCACCGAATCGGCGTCGTGGTTGCCGAACACGAACCACAACGGCAGTTTCGAACACGCTTCGACGATCGGCGCGCCTGCCAGGTCGCCGCAGTGGACGAGCGCCTCCGCCCCCGCGTCGCGGAGCATCTCGACGGCGAACTGCGTGCGGGCCAGTTCATCGTGCGTGTCTGCAAGGATACCAAGACGCATGACCGAGGCTCACGGGTTGTCGACGGAGCGCTAAACCCAGATGTCCGACGTGCAGTCCCCGGCCGGAAAGTGCATCTCATGAGCACGGGCAGGGCCGAGCGGCTCGCGGCCAAAGTCGACGAAAAAGCGGTCGTTGATCTTCAGCCCGCCACGGTCGGTGTCGCAATCGAGCTGCATCAGATAACTGCCGGTCTTGGCCATCGACGGGTAAAATTGGTTGTCCCAGGAGCTGTAGAGCGAATTCGTCACATACAGCCGCTTGCCGTCGAGACTGAGCTGCAGCATCTGCGGGCCGCCGGCGACGGCATGCCCGTGAATCTGCGATGGCTTGCCGATCACGCCGCCCAGCGAGACTTGCCCGGTCAACTTGGGTCGCGCCGGGTCGCTCACGTCGTATTGCCGGATGTCGCCGTGCAGCCAATTCGAAAAGTAAAGGAAGCGATCGTCGAGCGACAGCACGAGATCGGTGATCAAGCCGGGGACCGGAAAAGGCCAGCCCTTGGTTTCGACCGGCTCGACCTGAAGCACCTTGTCGGCCAGCCAGGCGTCGCCCTGCTTGTACCAATGCCAGACGGTACTCGATAGCGCCGCCCCCACAAAGCCATGCGTGCTGTCGGGATCGTGGTGGAAGCGCACCTCCAAGGGAATCAGCCCCTCGCTGCCCAAGTCGATCGAGTGCATCAGCTTCCGCCGCCGCCAGTCCCAGAAGTGGATGCGGCTGCCGTACTTGCCCTGCTTCACATCGTCGAGCTTGAAACCAGCCTGGAACGTCTTGGGGGCTGCCCACTCGCTGGTGACCATCACGTTCTGCCGCGGCTGATACCAGAAGTCGTAGTTGAACTTCATGGCCGCGCTCGGTTGTTCCCAACGGCCGGCGATGTCAAAATCCTGGTCGAGCAGCAAGAAACCGCCGGGGGCGTTGTGCTTGGCGTCGCCGAGCATCGAGATCATGATCTCGCCGGTCGGCAGGCAATGTACGGTGTGCGGCGCCGAGAGATTAACTTTCTCGGCAATCGCTTCCGGCTCGATCACTTTGTGCAGCTTGGGCGCCGTGCGCACCGCCACATCGACGATGTGGATTCGGCTGGAAAGCAAGCCGGGCAGCACCAGAAAACGGCGCGACTTTTCCGGATCGCCGTGGCAACTACTGCAAGCGTTCCAGCCAAAGTGGTGCAGCTCGTCGCCGACGTTCGGCATCGGCAGGCGATGGACGACCTGCGAGTAAGTCGGCGACTGGGGATCGACGTCGACCGTCGCCAGATAATCGGGCTGCTTGTCGTCGCTGCCCACGTATAGTGCGGCGATGAAAAGCGATTGTTCGCGCGGCGACGCTTGGGCCGCTGCCGGCGAGGCATAAGTCGTCGCGCCAGCCGCACCGCTTCGGGCCTTGCTCGACGCTGGTAGAAATGCTGGGCAAGCCAAGCCCGTCGCCGTCGCCAAAAAGTCTCTCCGCCGCATCATAGAGTGCTCTCCGCCTGATCTCTGACTATTATCATTACGCATGGGCCAATATAACGCCGACGGCCCCGCAGTGGCACGAGTGCTCACCAGGATGGCGACAATGACCGAGCTTCATCATCCGAGGACAGATCCGCTCTGAAAGTTCGCGTTTGTCATTCGCTGTCACCTCGGATAAACTGATTTGTATGAACGCCGAACCGATTCAGGCCCTGTTGCGACGCCAGCCATTCGCCGCCTTTGAGGTTCACTTGGCAAACGGCGAGGTCTATCAGGTCCGTCACCCGGAAAACGCGGTGGTGCTTAAAAGCAACCTGTTTCTCTTCTATCCCGAAAAAGACAGCTTTGTGATTGCGGCAATGGCTCAAGTGTCGAACGTGCAGCCGCTCCAGCCGGCGTAGTTCTTTCTGCCGTCAGTGGCCCAGTGCCAGCACCGCGAAGGCCGTTGCCGCGTCGGACATGAATTTGCCGGTGTGGCTGCTGGGATCGCGTTTCTTGAACACCGACGCGCAGGGCCACGCGCCGCTCGGCGACTGATGGGTCTTGAGCCATGCGAGGCCTCTGGCCACCCTAGCGTGGCTTTTGTCCACGCCGGCGGTCTGCGCGACGTGAAGGAGCAGGCCCGTGGCATAACCGTCGGAGGCGGTCGATTGCGGGGTGCCGTCGCTTCGCGCCCACGCGCCGAGCGAGGGCAAGCTCCAACCGCCGTCGTCGCGCTGACGGGCGAGCAAGCGTTCGATCACTTCCCCCCGCTGGTCCGTCGTCAGAATCCCCGAGACGTTCGCTGCCGCCCATAAGCCCCAGGCCTGATTGTGCAAATCTTGCCTATCCAACTCCGAACGCAAATAGTCGCGCAGCAACTCAAGCCCGGCATCGGCGTCTCGATCGGTCCCGGCGGTGTAATAACCCGGGGCCGTGCCGACCGCAATGGCGGCCAACGCCGCTCCAAAATACCTGGCGGGCACGATTCCCCAAGGCGGCTCGCCGAAGTCGAGCCAGTCCCACGTTCCCTTTTGTTCGCCCGTCCGCACCTGCGTGGCCCACAGGTTTGCGAACGCCCGTTTCGTGGCCTCGCTCGGCGACGTGCGGCCTTGATGGCGGCCGTCGAAGGCGAGCACGACCGCGTTGAACACCGCTTCGGTGCCCCGCGATTCTCGCTTCTTCTGATCGCTGCCGTCGTAGTACAGGCCGAACGCCTTGCTGTCGAGATCCGTCCAGTGCCCGACGCGCATGCCGATTTCGGCCAGCAGTTTTGCCTCCGGTTCTGCTGGCGGCGACGTGCCGGAGAGACCGCGCAGGACCGGTCGCGCCAGCGCGTAGGGCAGGAGCGTGTGGCAACTGATGCACGTCGACCGCGTGGCTCCCGTGCCGCGGCCATCGAACGCGAACCAGGCTCTTGCCCGTTCGTCGAGATAGCTTGCCGCCGCCTGCGGGTTCCAGCCTGGCCCCTCACCGCGGGCAAAAGCCACCGGCCAGGCAACTAGAACGACGATCAGTGCAAACAGGCTTTGCTGTCGACGCGGGATGTCCATAGCGATAGCCTATCGCCCCTTGCATGGAAAGGAAAGCAACAGGCCCTGTTGCTTCTCCATGTCGGGCCGTGTTTCGCAGAGCGCGAGGCTGTCGCGCGCGCGGCGAGCTCGCGCGATGCTCGCGCTCGTTCACGCGCACTCGCGCGCGAGACTCTTGCATCATGCCGACGCTTTGGCTAAAGTAACGCAAGTGATCGCTCGTTCGACTTCGTCTTCGATCGATCGCGCGGACCTCGAGGTCGACGGCTGTTGAGGTTTCCTTGTCGGAAGCCGACGCGGCGCTGGGAGTCGTTACCTCGAGGTTTTTTTCTGCGCCTCGATCTCGCGCCCCTCCCGTGATTCCCGACTACGAAGACTATCGTTGGCTCGTGGGCGACGCGGCCGGGCACGCGCTGGCGACGCTCGCCTCGTGTTCCGGCGAGCTGCTGCAAGAGGCTTCGCGACTTCGCCGCGAGCATTCGACGGCCCGCGTCCACCTGTTGCTCGAACAGGTCGAGCTGCGGCGCCGCGGCCGAGGCAAGTTTGCCGACGCGGACCGCATGTTCTTCACGGCCCTCGGTCTGGAGCAGGCCACCGACCAAGGGACCGCGGCCTATAAGGCCCTGCGGTTCCGCCGTTGCGAGACCGGTCCTGTCTGGGATCTTTGCTGCGGCATCGGCGGAGATTTGACGGCACTTGCCCGCGGCGGCGAGGTCGTCGGTGTGGAGCGCGACCGCGTCAAGGCATTGCTGGCCCGCGCGAATTGCCAAGTGTTGACGGACCGCGTGGCAGCGCAGATTTTGGTGGCAGACGCCGAACACCTTCCCGCCGCGCCGGCGCTGTGGCACATCGATCCCGATCGACGCTCTGCCGGACGCCGCACCACGCGCGTCGAGCGGTGTCAGCCGGATGTCGATGCTCTCGATTGGCTGCGTCGTTCGTCTACGACGGGCGCCATCAAGCTGGCGCCGGCGAGCCGGGTGCCGGATGATTGGCGCCGGCAGGCCGAGCTGGAATGGCTCAGCCGCGATGGAGAGTGCAAGCAGCTTGTGGCCTGGTTCGGCGAGTTGGCGTCGGCGTCGGGGATGCGACGGGCGACGCTCATTCTCGACCGCGGGCTGCCGCCCACGATTCGTACGTTCGTCGGCCGGCCCGATTGCTCGCCGCCGGTGGCGACGGACTTCGGCCGTTACCTGGCCGAGCCTGATGCCGCCGTGCTGGCCGCCGGCCTGACGGGAACGCTCGCCGCCGAACACGGATTGTCGGCCGTTGCCGCCGGCGCGGCCTATTTGACCGGCGACCGTGCGGTCTACGATCCGGCACTCGACTGGTTCGAAATCTGCGAGGCATTGCCATTCGATATCAAGCACGTCAAGGCGGCTTTGCGCCGGCGGCAGATCGGCCGGCTGGAGATCAAAAAACGGGGCGTCGAGGTTGTTCCCGAACAGCTTCATCGCCAGCTTCGCGTGCCCGGCGACGAAAGCGCGACGCTCTTTCTGGTTCGTCGCGGCGAAAAAGTCTCGGCCGTCTTGACACGCCGGATGACTCTCGCGGCCGAGTAGCGCTTGCGACGTCATGTGGCGTCCCATTCCGCTTGGCTGACACCCTTTTGGTCCTTTCCGGCGGATTTTCGCAAGCGTGCCTTCCAAGCGGGCACGTGCCGCCGCCTTCTCTTCGGCGGTTGGTTGGCGTTCGGCGGGCGCTATCGACCAATGCACGACTTGGTCGTTGCGAAGCCGCTACCCGATCACCGATTCCAACACGCGACGCTGCTCGTCGGACAGATCGGCCACATTGCTCGATTGGTTGATAACCATCATTAAAGTATACCACGGTCCGCGAGATTTATTCGCCAGCGCGGCATTTGTCGGCCGTTCGGGACGTGTGTGGGGGAAGCTTCGTCACGGTCCCAGTCGCAGAACTCGTGAGAGATCTGGGCCTAGTCTTGCTTGCCAACCAGCTCGGGTTCTTTCTTCGAACCGAAGCCGACATTCGGCTCGGCAGAGAAACGCGCTTCATCACCGCTGAACTTCAGGACGACCGTCACGACAAACGGCGTTTCATAGAAGCAGATTTTCGCCGTGTAGGTGCCGTCTTCGGTCCAGGCGCCGCTGGCCGCCATCGGTCGCTCAGGAAACGAAGCCCAGGCCAAACGCCCTTTCCGCCACGCTCCGCGACCGCAAACGAGCCGTCGTTCCGCGCCGTCGATGCGCATGACAAGCGTCGTGACGCCGTCCTGCGCGTCGTTCGCGAGCGTGATCGACTCCAGCTTGCGATCGTTCGCCGCGAAGACGTACTTCTTGCCCGACACTTGCGCCGCAGAACCCGCGTCTTGCGGCACGCGCAGCGATAAATGCTTCAGCGTGTCGCTCAGCTTGTTGGCGCCGGCTTCGTCAGGCGGCAACGGAGACGGATTGAAGGCCGGCAGGAGCTTGTCCCAGATCAGATTCAGCACCGACTGCATATCCTTCACGCCGCTGGTGATCGCGATCACGGCATCTTGTTCGGGCAGCACGATGCAGTATTGCCCGAAGGCCCCGTCGCCACGGTAAGCTCCGTGGCGAGATCGCCAGAACTGATAGCCGTAGCCTTGGTCCCAGTCGCTGGCGGGATTGCTGCCGTTGGAAGTTTGCCGGGCGGTCGCGGCCTCGACCCACGCCGCGGGCACAAGCTGCTTGCCTTGCCATTGACCCTTCTGCAACAAGAGTTGGCCGAAGTGGGCGATGTCTTCGGTGCGGATGCTCAAGCCGTAACCGCCGGCGCTGATGCCTTGCGGGCTGGCTTCCCAAGTCGGGTGTTCGATCCCCAGCGGCTCGAAGAGGCGCGGCCGCAGGTAATCGAGCAGCGTCATGCCCGTGGCCTTCTGCACGATCGCCGACAGCATATACGTGGCCGACGTGTTGTAGTGGAAGTGCGTGCCCGGCTTGAAGGGCACGGCGTGGGCCAGGAAGGCCTTCGTCCAAGGCTGGTCCTGTGGTCGCGGCGGCTCCGTTTGCTGCCCGGTCGACATGCGGAGCAAATCGCTGACCCGCATGGCCTTGAGGTTGGCGCTCGGCTCCGGCGGGGCGTCGTCCGGAAAAAACTTCAGCACTTCATCGTCAAGGTTCAACTTGCCCTCGGCGATGGCCAGGCCCACGGCCGTGGCCGTGAAGCTTTTGCTGAGCGAATAGAGCGAGTGCCCAGCGGCGGCCTCGTAGGGCGACCACCATCCCTCGGCGACGACCTGCCCGTGACGCACCAGCATGAAGCTGTGCAGCGAGTCGATGTTTTTGTCGGCCGCCGCGACGAACGCCAGGAGGGCCGCGGACGACACGCCTTGCGCTTCCGGGGTGCTGCGCGGCAAGTCGGCCGCCATACACAGAGAGCTGTTCAAGGCGAAGCAAGCGAGCATCACGTTTTTCATGGTCGATTCAAGGAGAAAGCGAGGTAGACTGTCGAAGTGATTTCCGCCTATTCCAGGTTAGCCGCGGCGTGCCAGGCAAACAAGGACCGAGGGCGAGCTCGCTTGCGCCACCTTGCCTGCCGACAGCAAGCGAGAAGCGTAAGCGAGGAGATTAGCCATACCTGCCGCGCTTATGGTTCGGGTTCGTGTACGCCCCTGAAACAATGGGTAGTGACTCCATTTCAGCCGGTATCAAATCTAATCCGTGATTTTTAGTCGGGTTCGTGGTGATGCCTGGAAAGCGGGCAATTATTCTCCGACCGCAGGCGGGTCGATATTGCTGCGGTTCGGCTCTCTCCGGGACTGTGTTCGCCATGATCGCTGCGGTCTTTCGGTATTTCGTCAAAGAGGCGAATGGGTCGCGGCGAAGCTTGGCCTTGTGGAATTCTATCCCACCAAGAACGCCGCCGCCACGACCATCAACCACAGCAGCGTCTTCAAGCTGAACTGGGGGCGGCGCATGGGGGCTATCTCTTCAGGTCGCTAGCTTGCCGTTCCCTGAGAACTACCGGACGGCTGCCATGAGTGACATGGACGGCCACCGCGCAGATCACATAAAAAGCCCCGACGCGACCACGAAAAATACTGCAAGGTGAGCCACTATCTTTCGCAAGCTGAACTGAAAACGGCGGGACATGGGGGTAGTTTAACGCGCGGCGACGGCGGCTGCATGGCGTGCTTGGATGACACAACTGGAGCGCGCGGCGACCAAAGCCGGACGCGGGCCAACATTTTTTCAACGTGCAAAATGCTTGCCTAGTAGGTCGCCGCCAGCTATGGTTGAATTATGAGTCGTTTGGAGCTAACTGCCGTCACTGCAAAAACTTGCGTGAATTGGCCTTGAACAGAGGTCGCTTTTTTGATATAAGCAAGTCTTGCTCATATCAAAAAAGTTCCCTTCAAGGCATTGCAATCGCTCCGAACCCTGGTTATCGTCGGGGTTCTTAAATGTCGATAGGAACGAGTACCGACCGATGTAGGGCGGCCGGTGGCTCGGCAGGATGCCAGCCATTGACAGACGAAATATGCAGCCGGCCGCGCCGCTATGGTCGCGGCCTTTGTTTTGCGCAGACCGAGAGCAGCATGATTGACCCTGAACACGAGCCAACGCACAGGCCGCGGGAGGGTGCGGCGATCGCAACGATTGGATTTGGCATTCGGGTCACGTTTTACCCAGAGTTGAGGCTAGAGAGAAAAAGAGGTCATGAGTTTGCGGCTGTCTTATCAGAATTCCTGAGCATCGACAGCGACGAGATACAGAGCCATCGTTGGTCATTTGTTGCTCCGCTTGCTGGAGCCAACGAAAGCCGAATGAACATCGTCGTTAACCCGAACTCAGCCCACATTGACTTCAGGTCGCCACATCAGGAGACGGCCGAACTAAAATTCACGAATGTTCTAGAGGCCCTGGGCAAACACTTTGAGCCTAAAATCATTTTGCAATCCTCCGCGATTGTTCGCGGCACCCTGGACATCGACGGTGATTCTCGGCAATTTGTTGCGGCTCATCTGATGAACATGCCAGAGAGCAGGCATGAAAAACTTGGGCGACCATTGCACTTGCTTGGCATTCGGGTGCTTTGTCCTCCATTTAAGCGGGTTGATCCGGCGACGAACCAGGAATCTGCGGTCGAGTGGTCAGTGAACCTAAGAGTCGAGTCACTTATCGAGGATGTGCGGAAGTTATTCATCGAAGCGGACGCAGATTGGTTCGACGTGAGCCAATGGGACAGCGACGTAGTAGAAAAGAAAATCGTAACTCAGCATTTGGACGACGTAAAGAAGTATCTAGATTCTTCGGTTTTGTCTTTTTTGGTGGGAAACGGCCACGACATTTCGCCAGACGGCGGAGGTAACTTATGAGCACTGGTTTTCGTTGGGCGCGATTTGCGGAAAACGTCAAGGGGGGCTTTACAGTCGATTGGCGTCCAGATGTTTTTCGCGGTGTCGTTTGGCCGTCGGAAAACGATCAAGCGTGGCCATTTGACTCGCCTTTTGAGGAATACCTGCGCTATGAATCCGCCAGCAGTGGCGAGTCAGTCGAACGCCTTCGGGAGAGAGAAGGAAATGCGCAGAAGGAGGTGGGTCGTCTGGCCCCTTCGCAAGATAAACTACGGATTCTTGCGGAGCGCAGCACCCCACCCGCAAAATATCTCGAAGGCGA
The DNA here is from genome assembly GCA_035533075.1 of Pirellulales bacterium. Classification (NCBI taxonomy): domain Bacteria; kingdom Pseudomonadati; phylum Planctomycetota; class Planctomycetia; order Pirellulales; species Pirellulales bacterium. Next base: position 26,877 of record DATLUO010000215.1, read on the forward strand.
TGAGTCCTCTCCATTTTAATCGGCTCCGAAATGCCGAGCAAAAACTTCAAGCAAGGTGCAATCGTTTGGGCTAAGCTCGGGCCGCGTGGTCTGTACAAGAAGCGCCCTGCAGTCATCCTAACCCGCGACTCTGAGCTAGACGCAACGAAGTCGTTTTTCGTCGCCGCCGGCTCGTGTCAGGTCTCGTCCCCCCTGGCAGCAAACGAGGTGCTTTTGCCTTCAGGCGGATCGCTGCCACATCCCTTGACTAGGCTGAAAAAACCGACGGTGATCGTGTGCGACTGGATTGAGGAAGTGACCTATTCAGACGTGATCCAATGGGGAGGCGAGACGCCCCCGACTGCGCTTTTGGAAATCCTCTCCAAACTGCCGAACCTGTAGCTGCCTACCAGCCAATTTAGACGCTAGACCCCTATCTCATCTCATCGGCTTGGCGTCAACCGCCCCGACCGACGCTGGAATGGCGGCAACCCCCGGAGTTTGCCACATGACCATCGGCCTTGTCCCCGCAATTGCCTTGGCTGTTATCGGCCTCGGCGTGCTCATTGCCGTCGTGGCGATCATCGCCCAGGGCATCGGCAAGAAGTAGCGCCCCTCGCGGCTGCTGGCGCCACGCCTAAAAACACGGCACTCCCCTAGGGAGCCAAAAGCCGGTTTTCATTTGACTTGCGAGCAAATGGAATCACTACCATACAATGCCGCCTGTTGCCGCGCGCCTCGAATCACCTTAATATACGGCGAATCCCGTTTCTGTTTGACACGCTGCGCGGAGCCATCATCCATGCGATGCAAATTTCAATGCTTGAACCTCGCCGCCAGGCGGACGACCCTGGCGGTGGCCCTGCTCTTGGCGCCGGCAACGCTCGCCGCCGCGGCGCAAAACGACGGCAAACCGGCCGACGGCACGGCGAAGTCGCCGGAAAACGCGGCGGCCCCCGCCAACAAGACGGAAGCCGCCCCGGCCCCGCCCGTAAAGCTCGGCCTGGTCACGAACGATCCGCGCGCGTTTCAGGGCTATAACCTGATGTCGCCGCTGAACTCCGATCGCACGTATCTGTTCGACATGCAAGGACGCGTGGTGCGCACGTGGCAGAGCGATTGCTCCCCATCGCTGTGCGCCTATCTTCTCGACAACGGCCACGTGTTGCGCGGCGGTTCGATCGGCATCGAGGCCCAGGTGTTCGGCCCCGGTCCGGGCGTCGGCGGCCGCATCCAGGAGTTTACCTGGGACGGCGATTTGGTGTGGGACTTTCGCTTCTACAACGCCCGCCAGCTTCCGCACCACGACATTACGCCGCTGCCGAACGGCAACGTGCTCATGATCGTTTGGGACCGAAAGACGGCCGAAGAAGTGCTGGCCGCGGGGCGCCGGGCGGAATTGACCGGAGACAGCCATCTGCTGGTCGATTCGCTGGTCGAGATCAGGCCCACCGGCAAAAGCAGCGGCGAAGTCGTCTGGGAGTGGCACCTCTGGGACCACCTGGTGCAGGACTTCGACAACGGCAAGCCGAACTACGGCAACGTGGCGGAGCATCCGGAGTTGGTCAACCTGAACTACGGCGAGGATGCGCTGGCGCCGATCGCGACCGACAAAGGCGCGGCGGACAAACTGAAAAGCGTCGGCTATATCGGGGCCAACGCCGGGCCGGGCAAGCCCCGCGCCAACCCCGACTGGACGCACTGCAACGGTGTGGCCTATAACCCCCGCCTCGACCAGGTGATGGTCAGCGTTCACAACTTCAGCGAGCTGTGGATCATCGACCACAGCACGACCACGGCCGAGGCCGCCGGCCACACGGGCGGCCGCAGCGGCAAAGGCGGCGACCTGCTCTACCGCTGGGGCAACCCGCGCGCCTATCGCGCCGGCAAGAAGGAAGATCAGAAGCTCTTCGCCCAGCACAACGCCCATTGGATCGTCCAGGGTCTGCCCGGCGAAGGTCACGTGCTGGTTTTCAACAACGGCGGCAACCGGCCCGACGGCAGCTATTCGTCGGTCGACGAGTTGGTTTTGCCCGTCGATTCACAGGGGCGCTACGAGCGTCAGGCGAGTACGGCTTACGGTCCGGACGGGCCGGTGTGGAGCTACACCGCGCCGAAGAAGACCGACTTTTATTCGTTCTTCATTTCCGGGGCGCAGCGTCTGGCGAGCGGTAACACGCTGATTTGTTCCGGCGCCAACGGCACCCTCTTCGAAGTGACGCCGGAGAAAGAAGTCGTCTGGAAATATGTCAATCCCATCAAGGGCGGCCTGGGTTCGCCGGGCGGCTTTGGTCCGCCGCCGCGGCCCGGCGTAATGATGCCGCCGATCGCACGCGTGCTGCTGGCGCTTGGGCCAGAGCAAGCGGCGCAGCTCGACGAGGTGCAGCAAGACGTCGATCGCAGGCTTGCCAAGTTGCTGACGGCCGATCAATGCCAGCAACTCGCCGAGCCGCATCCGCCGGAGCAGCCCACGCAGCCGCAGTCGCAACCGCCGGCACCAGGCAGTTCCGGCCCGACCTTCCAGGCCGGCCAAGTCTTGTCGGCGGCGGAGCAACGACGGTTGAAGCTCTCCGACGAGCAAACGAAAGAACTGACCGCGCTGCAGAAGGAGGTCGATGGGCGGCTCGACAAGATTCTGAGCGACGAGCAGCGGAAGCAAACCAAGGGCGGATTCGCGTTTGGTGGTCCGCCGCCGGGCGGCCCTGGAGCGGGTGGTCCTAGCGGGCCGCCCCAGCCCGGCCAGCTTCTGCCGCCGTTTCTGCGAGGCGGCTTGAATCTGACGGACGAGCAGAAAAAGCAACTCGACGAGTTTCAATCGCGGGCCGACGACGGGCTCGCCAAGCTCCTCAGCGACGAGCAACTGAAGCAGTTCAAAGATCCGCGCGGTGCGGGCAGCCTGCCCCAGCCGGGCCAGTTCATGTCGCCGGCCCTGCAAGCTCGCTTGAAGTTGACCGCCGATCAGAAGAAGGAACTGCGAGCGCTGCAAAAAGAAGCCGACGCCAAGCTCGCGGAATTATTGAACGAAGACCAGCGGAAGCAATTCGAAGAGATGCAGGCCAACGCGGCCCGCGGCGGGTTGTTCGCGGCCGGCGCCGGCGGAGCGAGAGGTCCCGGCGGCCCGCCCGGGGGACCCGGTGGCGCGCCGGGTGGGCCTGGTATGCCGCCCGGCGCTGCGGCGGTCTTCGGCTCGTCGGGCGTGATGCCGGTGTTTCGCGTCTACCGTTTCGCGGCCACCCATCCCGGCCTGGCCGGCAAGCACCTTGTGCCCGGCAAGACGCTTGAAGAGATCGAGCCGAAGCAGCCGAAGAGCCCGCCCGCCCAAGCCGACACGGCTGAGTCCAAATCAGTGCAAGCCGTCGGCGCCAAGACCAAATGAGTTGCATGCATTTGCTATCGGACGCAGAATCGCCGACAATGCAGGCGATGATCGACGCGAAACCCACCAGCAGCTTGACGAGAGGAATCCATGCCGGACGTAGTTCCGTACATTGATGAATCGCTTGATGAAATCGATGATGAATCGCAACGGTTCTTGCCCGGATTGGATGTCGAAGAAAACGCCGACCAGGAGGGCGAGGAGTATTACGCAGTCGAATACTCCATCTCCAGCTACGGTGCAGATTACCCGGTCGACGGCCTGGTAAAGCGGATCGACGCGGGCAGCATCTTCATCCCTCCTTTTCAACGCGGCTACGTCTGGAACATCTATCGTGCGTCGCGGTTTATCGAATCCCTGTTGTTGGGCTTACCCGTGCCGGCCATCTTCTTGTCTCGCGATGAAGGAACGCAAAAACTGCTGGTGATCGATGGCCAGCAGCGGTTGCGCACGCTGCAGTACTACTATGACGGCGTCTTTCCGGCCGCTGAGGCGGCGTTCAAATTGAAAGGGGTCAATGCGCGCTTTGAAGGATCGACCTACAAGACCCTCCGCGAAGAAGACCGCCTCCGACTCGACGACTCAATCCTCCACGCCATCATCGTCAAACAGGAAAAGCCGCTCGACGAGGATCCATCGAGCATTTATCACATTTTTGAACGGCTTAACACGGGGGGCGTGTTGCTGCAACCGCAGGAGATTCGCAGTTGCATTTTCCATGGGCCATTATCGAAGCTTTTGCACGAGTTGAATAGCGATGTGCGATGGCGCGCGATTTTCGGCAAAGTCAGCAGCCGAATGCGCGACCAGGAATTGATTCTCCGCTTCTTCGCTTTGTTCTACAATCAGAGCGATTACTCCAAGCCGATGAAGGAGTTCCTTAATCGCTTCATGGCGCACCACCGGTCATTGAATGCTGGCACGGCTGCCGAGTTTCGCCGCGCGTTCGAGGAGACCGTTCGCCTGATATACGACGCTTTGGGCACGAAGGCCTTCAAGCCAAAACGCGCCGTAAATGCCGCGCTTTGCGATGCAGTCATGGTTGGGACCGCATCCCGACTGAAAGCCGGCCTTGTCGAAGATGCCGCGGCCATGAAGGCCGCCTATGCGGGCCTGCTGGCGAATGCGGATTTCCAGGCAGCGATCGGCTCGGCGACCACGAACGACGCCAGCGTACATGCCAGGCTGAAACTCGCGCGCGGGGCGTTCGCAACCGTCCCATGATGACGAAAGAGTTGGCGGGCGCTCGCGACCGCATCAACAGTTTGCTGGCGAGGGTCGCCGAGATTGACGACGCCGAAATGCAGTCTCACTGGGCGCGTTACTTGTGCGTGTTGGTTTGCGGCTTTCTAGAGGTTGCCGTGGCCGAACTATTCATGCAGTATGCCGAGAACCGGGCGGAACCGAAGGTGGCCAGATTTGTGGCGAAGCACCTGCGGCGCTTTCAGAATCCGAAGATGGCCAGAATTCTCACGGTGATCGGGGAATTCAGCACGGAGTGGCGCGACGAAATCGAGTTAGCAACCAACGGCCAGCTTGCCGACGCTGTGAACAGCGTCGTGGCAAACCGGCATCTGATCGCGCATGGTCGTAGCGTTGGGATCAGCTACGTGCGCGTCAAAGACTACTTCGCCTCGGTACTCAAGGTCGTCGAATTGCTTGACGCACAGTTGGCGTAGCCCTCGCACATCGAAGCTAAGATGAAAGTTTACCAAGAATGAGAGCAATGCTGAGAGAACCCGCGCCAGCCTCCGGAAATGCTTCACCCACGTCCGCATACAGAGCCGGGCTGCTGCTGCTCGCGATCGCCCTCGTGTTGTTTGCTCCGCGCACGGCCCACGCTTACATCGGACCGGGCGCCGGCTTCGCCCTGGCTGGCTCGTTTCTGGCGGTGTTCGCCGCGGTCGGTTCGGCCATCCTGCTGCTGCTCACCTGGCCCGTTCGATTGCTGTGGCGAATTGTGTTTCGCAAGCGGGCTCCGGCCCGCAGCCGCGTCAAACGGGTGGTCATCCTGGGCTTGGACGGTCTCGACTACGGACTTACCGAACGATTGCTGGCCGAAGGCAAGCTGCCCCATCTCGCCGCGCTGCGCGACAAGGGCTGCTTCAGGCCGTTGGCCAGCACGTTGCCGCCTATCTCGCCCGTGGCCTGGTCGTCATTTCAAACCGGGGTCAATCCGGGCAAGCACAACATCTTCGACTTTCTTACGCCCGACCCGCATACCTATCAGCCCAAGCTCAGCTCGGTCGACATCCGGCCGCCGCGACGCACGCTGCGCCTGGGCAAACTCAACATTCCGCTGGGCAAGGCCGACGTGCGGCTGTTGCGCAAGAGCAAGCCGTTCTGGAACGTGTTGAGCGAGTACGGCATTTTCAACTGCATCCTCCGCGTGCCGATCACCTTTCCCGCCGAGAAACTGCGCGGCGTGCAACTCTCGGCCATGTGCGTGCCCGACCTGCGCGGAACGCAAGGCATGTTCTCTCATTACACCACCAGGCCGCCGCAGGAGGGAGAAAAAACGGGCGGCGAAGTCCACACGGTCGTGCGGCAAGGCAACACCGTGCGGGCAGAACTGATCGGCCCGCCGCATCCGCTCGACCCTGCCCGCGGAAATCTGAAGCTGCCATTCGTCGTGACCATCAAAGACGATGGCCGCGCGACCCTCAAGGTGGGCGGCGCGAAGCAGGAACTTGTGCCGGAGCAATATACCGACTGGGTGCGTGTCCGCTTTCGCATCATGCCCGGAATGAGCGTCACCGGCGTGTGCAAGTTCCTGCTGTTGCGGACGACGCCCGATCTCGACTTGTACGTCACGCCCATCAACATCGATCCGGAAAGCCCGGCGATGCCCATCGGTTATCCGGCGGTGTATCCGGTTTACCTGGCGAAGCGGCAAGGCGCCTTCGCCACGCTCGGCCTGGCCGAAGACACGTGGGCGTTGAACGAGCACGTGCTGCGCGACGAGCATTTCGTGCAGCAATGCGTCGATTTCGACCGCGAACGCGAGGCGATGTTTTTCGACAGTCTCGACAAAGTCCCCAGCGGCGTGTGTGTGTGCGTGTTCGACGGCACCGACCGCATGCAGCACATGTTCTGGCGGTATCTCGACGAACAGCATCCCGCTCGGCCGAAGGACATTCCTGGACCGCTTCGGCACGTGATCGAAGACCTTTACCAGCGCATGGACGGACTGGTGGGCCGGACCGTCGCCAAATGCGGCGACGATGGTACGATGCTGATGGTCCTCTCCGACCACGGCTTCAACACCTTCCGCCGAGGCATCGACCTCAACCGCTGGCTGGAAGAGAACGGCTATTTGGTGGTCGATGACGCGCGGCGCCACGAGGAGCACCTGGCCGGCGTCGATTGGTCGCAAACCCACGCTTTCGCCCTGGGCCTGACCGGCATTTTCGTCAACCTGCAAGACAAGTATGCTCAAGGCATCGTGGCTGCCGGCGAAGCCGAGGCGTTGCGGCAGGAAATCGCCGGGCGTCTGGCGAGCTTGGTCGACGCGCAGACGGGCACGAAAGCCGTCAAGCGGGCGTATCTCGCCCAGCACGTTTATCGCGGGCCGTACAAGGACCAGGCGCCGGACGTAATTGTGGGTTACGAGCGGGGCTATCGCGTTTCGTGGGAAGCGGCGATCGGCAAGACGACGCGGCAGGTATTTCACGACAACACGAAAGCCTGGAGCGGCGATCATTGCGTCGATCCTTCGGTGGTGCCGGGCGTGTTGTTTTGCGACCGCCCGATCGAGACCGAAAACCCGCGGCTGCTCGACATCGGCCCCACGGTGCTCGACCTGTTCGGCATTGACGTGCCTGACTATATGGACGGCAAGCCGCTGGCGGTTATCTTGCCATCGGGGTAGTGATTCCGTCGACAAAAGATTCAGAGGTCAGCACATCAAAAGCCAAGGCACTTCGTAGCCGCCCCGCCAACGCTAGAATAGGGGCATGACCAAACCACCATTGCCCTTCTTCATAGACGGTCTGCGCAGCGGAATGCCGCGGGACACAGCCCTCGGCTGATGCCACCTTCGTGGCTGCCGTGGTATGTCCGACGGCAGCGCGTGAGCCGCGCGGAATCCGAAAGGGGGCGACCCCCGATCGCCAGCAAGCGGACCGCTAACCCTGCCCGCTTTTCAGGCACCAGAAAAAAACCGCCCTGCAACCGCTCGTGATTTCGGCTGTTGAGGGGACCGCCCCCTCGCACGCGGGCGTTGCCGTGGTAGAATCGGGACATGGAAACCATCAAAAACCTGAGCGACATTGCTCCGCAAGACTTACCGGCGCTCGAACGGCTGATCGGCGCACCGCTCGATCCCTTGCGGCATCAGGCGGTGGTCGTGCGCGTACTGCCCGTGGCTTCGTCGATGGTCGGCTCAGCAGCGGCCGGCACGCTGCCCGAATGGTGCGACGTGCTCGAAGGGTTCTCCGACGAGGATCTCGAAGAATTTGACGCAATCCTGGCGGACCGCCCGAAACTATCCCATTAGGGTGCGACATGGTGGCCAGCCTGCTTGACACGAACACCGTGTCAGACATCATCCGCGCGGCGGCAAAGCGGCACGCTTCGGTCACCGTCCATGCGTCACTCTACTTGCAGGCGTATGGCTGGTTTTCGTTCTCCGAACTGTCGTGTTATGAAGTACTTCGCGGACTCAGGAAGAAAGGTGCCACAAGGCAGCTTGCTCATTTCGATCGCTTCTGCCAGCCGGCAGACCGGAAGGCTGTGTCGATGGAGATCCTCGATTCCGCCGCTTCACTTTGGGTCGAAAGTCAGCGCCAAGGCCGGATTGTGGGCGACTGCGACCTCATTATCGCAGCGACGGCGCAGTTCTTCAAGTTGGGCCTCGTGACCTCCAACACCAAGCACTTCAATTGGATTGGCGGATTGCAACTTTTCGATTGGCGGCAGCCATGAGTGAGCCATCGCGTCGAAAGCCGAACCGCCGCACCTTTCTTAAGCGCTCGGCCCTGGCCGGCGCCGCCGTGGGAGCCGCCGCCGGCGCCTATTGGGTCGGCGGCAGGCGGCGGGCGGCGCGAAGCCTGGGCGAAAAAGTCATCGTCATCGGCGTCGACGGCATGGATCCGCGGCTGTGCGAAACGATGATGAGTGAGGGTCTGCTCCCCAACCTGGCCAAGCTGCGCGCCAGCGGCGGCTTCAGCGATCTGGGCACGAGCATTCCGCCGCAAAGCCCCGTGGCCTGGGCCAACTTCATCAACGGCGCCGGACCGGGCTCGCACGGCATCTTCGACTTCGTCCATCGGCACCCGCACGAGCAGTGCGCCCCGTTCTATTCCGCGGCCGAAACCGTCGACGGCAAGACCGTGCTCCGCCGGCAAGGCGTTCCCTTTTGGGACTTTCTCGACGCGGCGGGAATTCCGTCGACGTTCTACGATTTGCCGTCCAATTATCCGCCCAGCCCGTCGCAGCACGGCCACCATCGCTCGCTCGCCGGCATGGGAACGCCCGACATGCTGGGCACCTACGGCACCTATCAGCACTTCGCCGACAACAATCCGCTGGAACCGGCCGAAGACACGGTCGGCAAGCGGTTCGTGCTGTCGTTCGACGATGACAAGGCGGAAGCGACCCTCGTCGGACCGACGAATACCTTGCTCGACAATCCGGAGCCCATTGCCACCTCGTTTCAGGTGTTCCGCGACCGCGCCGCCGACGCGGCGCTGATCGAAGTGCAAGGCCAAAAGATTCTGCTCAAGGCGGGCGAGTGGAGCCGCTGGACAAAAATCAAGTTTCCCCTGGCCTGGTACGCTCCCAACATCACGGGCATCTGCCGCTTCTATCTGCAGGAGGCTTCGCCGAACTTCAAGCTGTACGTCACCCCCATCAACATCGACCCCAGCGCGCCCGCGGCGCAACTTTCTGAGCCGGCTTCGTTTATCCAGGACGTGTCGGAACGGCTGGGACTGTTCTACACCACGGGCTTTCAGGAAGACTACAATGCCCGCAAAGACGGCGTGTTCCGCGACGACGAGTTCCTGCGGCAAGCCAACATGGTGCTCGAAGAGCGGCTGGCGCTGTTCGATGACGCGGTCGACGACTACGACGACGGCCTGCTGTTTTTCTATTTTTCCAGCAGCGATCTGCAATCGCACATCTTCTGGTGGACCTCTCACGACAAGCATCCGGTGCGGTCCGACGGCGAAGCAAAGAAATACTTCGAGCATGTCCGCCGGCTCTACCACCGGCTCGACGCGGCGGTGGGCGATCTCTACGATCGTTACGGCCCGAAGGCCACGATCATCGTGATGAGCGATCACGGCTTCGCCAATTTTGCGATGCAGTTCAACCTCAATTCCTGGCTGCGGGCCTTGGGCTATCTCGGTCCGCCGGAATGCACGTCGATCATGAAGGACGTCGACTGGTCGCAGACCGTGGCCTACGGGCTGGGACTCAACGGGCTGTATCTGAATCTGAAGGGCCGCGAGCGCGAGGGCATCGTCGAGCCGGGCGAGGAGCGGGAGGCCCTGCTGACGGAGTTGGCGACGCGGTTGGAGGCGGTGACCGATTCCAACGGCCAGCGCGTGATCCGCAACGTTTATCGGGCCGACCAGGTGTATTCGGGCAATGCCACGGCACTGGCGCCCGATTTGATTGTCGGCTATTGCCGTGGTTATCGGGCGTCGTGGGCCACGTCGCAGGGCGACCTCACGGACGACGTGTTGTTGCCCAACGACTCGGCCTGGAGCGCCGACCACTGCGCCGACGCGCTGGAGGTGCCGGGACTGCTTGTGAGCAACCGCCCCCTCCGCGGCAAGAATCCAAAATTGATCGACGTGGCGCCTTCGATTTTGGGTGTATTTGGCTTGAACGTGCCGTCGTCGATGACGGGCAGGGACGTTTTCAAGGGTTGACCTTCCGGAGTTGAAGGGACCATTGGGGGTGCAACCCAACTGCACTTCCTGATTTCGGGCGGATCTGCCATACTCCGCGGCCCTTTTCCCGGCCTGGCTGGTGCCTGGACGGCCAGAGGTTTTGGAGTTGCCGCAGCACGTGATGTCCCGCCGGCCCTTGACGATTTTCTTTTCCGTCGGCGAACCGAGCGGCGACCTGCATGCCGCCAACCTGATTCGCGCGCTGCGCGGCCGTCGCGGCGACATTGTGTGCGTCGGCTATGGCGGCCCGGAGATGGCCCGCGCCGGCTGCCGGCTGCACGCCGATCTCACGGCCCTGGCGGTGATGTGGTTCCTGCGGGCGATCCTCAACCTGCACAAGTTTCTGGCGCTGGTTTCGCGGGCCGACCGCTACTTCCGCCACGAGCGGCCCGACGCCGTGGTGCTGGTCGATTATCCCGGCTTCAACTGGTGGATCGCCCGGCGGGCCAAGGCCCACGGCATTCCGGTGTTCTATTACGCCCCGCCGCAGGTCTGGGCCTGGGCAAGCTGGCGCGTGAAGAAGATGCGGCGCTTGGTAGACCACGTGTTGTGCAGCCTGCCCTTCGAAGAAACCTGGTTTCGCCGGCACGGCTGTCATGCCACGTTCGTCGGCCATCCCTATTTCGACGAAGTGCGGCGTCGCGACCTGGACCAGGCGTTTCTCGACGAGCAGATCGCCCGCGACGGGCGGCTGGTGACGCTGTTGCCCGGCTCGCGCACGCAAGAGGTCGAGAACAACCTGCGATGGTTCTTGAAGGCGGCGGCACGGATACACGCGGCGCTGCCCGACGTGCGGTTCGCGGTGGCCAGCTTCAAACCGCACCAGGCGGAATATGCCCGGCGGCTGGCGGCCGAAAGCGGACTGCCGATCGAGGTCTACCTGCGGCGCACGCCGGAGCTGATCGAACTGGCCGACTGCTGCATGGCCGTGTCGGGATCGGTGTCGCTGGAGCTGCTCTATCACAGCAAGCCGACGGTGATCCTGTATTACGTGAGCCGGCTGGCGATTTTCGTGCAGAGCTTTTTCCGCCGCGTGAAGTACATCACGCTGGTGAACCTGCTGACGGCCGACGAGTTGTTTCCCGACGACGTGACGCCCTACGATCCCGACTCGCCCGGCGACCGGCACGCGCTGTTTCCTGAGTATCTCACCTGTCTCGACCGTTCGGAGCGGCTGGCGCGGCACGTCATCGACTGGCTGGCCGATGAACCACGGCGGCGGCAGCGTATCGGCGAGTTGGCCAGGCTGAAGCGGCGCGTGGGGCACGGCGGCGCGTCGCGTCGGGCCAGCGAATACATTTTGCGGGCGCTGGGACGAAGTCCGGCGGTCGTTCCGAGGCCGCACTTCTTGCCCGGCATGCCCGTCGCCAGTAGCGGCGGCGCGGCGCGCAACTGGTCGTAGGCTGGGACCAGCGAGCTGGCGAGCGCCGGCCCACCATTTGAGGCGTCAGGTTTCAGGCGACAGGCGTCAGGAAAGCTACCGCAGGAACCACGGCGTCGTCGTCGAATCGCTCTTGAAGAACTTCAACAGTTGCCCGCCGACCTTTGGCTGCCCGCTCGGCGACTCGTGCGTGCCGTCCTGGGCAAAATCGGCCTCCGCATAACTCAGTCCGTCGGCGTTGGCCTTCGTGCCGTTGGCCCATAAATAAGCGCCCCAGCTCAGCCAAGGCGCCTTGACCGGTCCACGGGCAAGATCGAAGTTCAAATCGGCCTCGCCGCCCAACTGCCGCTCGATCAGCCATTTCACCGAGAAGCCCGATTCATAGGCATAAGGTTCGGGATTGAGCGGCGTCTTGGCATAACCGCCGTAGGTCCGCGGCGAAAGATAGCACAACTTGACGTTGGGAAATCGCTCCGGCAGGATGCGCACGTTGCGGGCCAGATCGCGCTGCAGCTTCTCCGCGTACTTTGGAAAACCTTGATTGGGGGCAGCCTCCGCCTGCTTGATCCACACGGCCTGCACCTGGGCCCGACTCACGCCGGCCGCTTTTAGCCGCTCGTCGACGGTCGACCAATACTTTTGCCCAGCTCCGCCGTCGTCGGGGTCGGCGATGCGGTCGGCCGTCATGCCGCCTTGGGCGCCGTTGACGATCACCAACTGGGGATTCTTTTGCGGGTCGCCGTCGGCCAGCCGCTTGAACGCTTCCGACGCCTGCGCGGTGTTGCTCATGCCAACGGTGAGCAGTACGATTCTGCCGTTTGCATCAGGCTTCCCCTCTTCGTCGAGCGGCTGCACCCGCGATGCCAAATTCAGGCCAGCGGCTTCGTGGTCTGCGGGGCGGTCGTTCTTTCCGTCCGGATAAAGACCACCCTGGAAGCCGTGGTATTCGTCGCGACCCAATTCGGGCAGCGGTTTGAAAGCCGAAGTATCGACCTTGGCGACGGGCCTCGCTTGCCCGCCCGCGGATGCATTGCCCGGTCGGCCGGCTGGTCCGCCCAGCTTGAGGCCCAGGAGCGTGTTAGGGTCGCTATCGAGCCTCCGGAACATGATCGCCGTGCCTGGTTTGAGACGCTCGTCGCTGAGCCGCGCGGCGATCGGCTTAAACTCGGCATCCATCAAACGGGTCTGTTCGGCGATCTTGAACTCCTGCTCCTTGTCGGCGAACGCGATGGTGACCGTCCCTTTTTCGCGGTCGATTTTTTTGAGCGTCCCAGGGCGCGGGCCGTCCTGGGCACGCGCGTGTTGCGCGGCAACGATACAGGCGACCGTCGTGAGGCCGACGAGGAAAAGTGTTCGGCACATGGTTTACCTCCAATTTGGCATTCGGGCTCCAAACGGGCGAAATCGCAAACTGCGGTCGAATTTCGACGCGAGTCGAGTCTACCGCGGCGACAATACGGTATCAACAAGCTCGTTCCGACGTACCGTGGCGCCCCCCGCGTCGCGTTACTTTTCAGCAATCTGAACGAGCAATTAGGCACAATCGACCCCCGCGGCCGGCGTGGACGTCCTCGACCTGATTCCAACGACCTGTCGCCACCCATAAGTCTGAAACGCACCAAGATTTGCTTTCTAACATGTTTGTCACAGCGAGCGGCTTGGTGGCTGCTTCTCTTTTTCGACGTCGCCCGCTTGCGGCGCGTTGCCCTGCTGCGTGTGGCGGTGAGCCGAACTCGGCTCGCAGGTGCCGCTCATTCACGTCTTGACGCCGAACCGCGGCAGGACCCAGGCCTGCAGAACGATCCACAGCACCACGATCGCGATGGGAAGCAACAGTTCCATGTTTTGTCTCGCAGTCTTGAAGGGGAAATTGCCGAGCATAACGCTTACTTCGGCAAAGCGCGTGCCAGCGGTTGTTTCGGCCATTTTGGCAGTCTATCGCCCGGTCAGCGCGCGAAACCGCACGCTGTAACGCGCGGCACCCCCCTATCGAGAATTGCCGCGCGGGAACCCTCCGTAGAGCCGTTCGAGCGCCGCCAACACGACGCCGGCCAGCAGGGCGTTGCCGTGCTGGTTGGGGTGCAGCCCGTCGTCGCTCAAGTACGGGCCGCCCAGCCATATTCCTGGCGGGGCAACCGGGCTGGTGAGCACGAAGCGGCGAATCACCGTGTCCGAAATCAACTCCAGATCGTGCTCGCGAGCGATCTGCCGCTCCAAGCCGGCGTAAGGGTCGATGATGAAGCCGCGCGGCACCTCGATGAGCACGACTTCGGCGTGGGCCTTGCGAGCGGCCGCGATCAACGTTTCCAGGTTGCGCTTGGTCGCCGCACGGCTGGCCGTCTTCAGCAACGTGGGATCTTTCAAAAAGTCATGGCCGCCGAGTTCGATCACCACGGCCTGCGGCTTCGCCGCCACAAAATCGGGCAGCTTTTTCAGCGCTTCGGCCGACGTCACGCCCGGCTGGCCGAGGTTCAGCACCGGCACGCCGACCAATTCGGCCAGCACTTCGGGATAGCCGCCTTTCTTCGTGTAGGAGGTCAGACTGTCGCCGATGCAGACGATGGGGCGACGGTCGAGCGGGGCCACCGCGTGGTTGGCGCGTACCGCACGGTAGGAATCGAGAGCGAAGCCGAGCCAGGCCAGCCAGATCACGCTCGGCAGCAGGAAACGCCGGTGTTGTTCTGAGATTCTGAATACCGACATCGAGGTCGCGATGCCTGCCGCGGCCGAGGCCATGAAAACCCACAGGCCCACAGGCCAGTCAACTCGCTTCACCAGAATCACGGCGGCCGGCGCCATCAAGTAAAACGCGGCCGGCCGCCGGCGCACCGCGGCCACGGTATAAGCGGCCAACCAGCACGCCGTCATGGCGACGATTCCAGACGGAAAGGTCAGGAGCGACGCGGCTAGGGCGAGGACGATTGCCAACGTGCGGCAAATACGCCTGGCGGATTCGCGGACGGAACTGCTTCCACGTGACATTTATTCTTCGACTCTCGGCGCTTCGACCGGCACGGCCGGTTGGCGCGGGGCGTGCTGCTCGGCAATCGTCTGGCCGAGGGTGCGGGCGATGAACGACAAGACGATCAACACGACGGCTACCAACGGCACCTGCCAGATATAGCCCGCCGAGGCGGAAGCCGCGCGACGCCGGCCCAGCGCGCGGCCGCCGGACAAGCGCGTGTCGCGCGCAGCCGCGCGACGCGGGGTGGGCGGCAAAAGCCGGTCGAGATCGAGCGCCGGACGCGGGGGCGGCGGCGCGCTGGCCGCCCGAGGCGGCGCCGTGGCCGGCGCCGCGGGCACGTCGATCGACAGATCCGAATGACGTGCCGAACTGTGGCTGGGCGGCGGCGGTGCGCTCGGGCCGCGGAGCTGAGCGTCATACTTGGCGCGCTTCCGCGGATCGACCAGGCACAGCCGCGCGGCGGCGATTTCGTTCAAAATCCGCGTGGCGTCGTCGGCGTGCGGCCCGGTCTGAAAATTCCGCACGAACGAGCTTTGCCGCAGCACCGCGGCCTCGATCACGTCCAGGTCCCGCTCGTCGGGCTGAATGCCCAAAAGCTGGTAGTGCGTCGGCGGCCGCCGGTCTTCGGGAATGCCCAGCCACTTGCGATACGGGTCGAACATTTCAGGAACCCTTGCCCATCCCCTCGCTCGGAGTGTATCTTCAAACGTTGCCGGCCGATGGTAGCGGGGCAACAGACGAACGGAACTGTGGCTCCTCTAGTGTACGATTTGGTTGGCCGTCGCGAAAGCGAGATTCCCCGGCGCCCCGCCGAAAAGTTCGCCGTCTACATCCAGATCCATGCCCGCCAACCTTCGCCTGCTGCTCGAAAAGCACGGTTTCGACTTTCTCGAACCGCTCTGCCAAGAGTTGGTGGGACAGCCGGCCACGGTGCTCGACGACGAGGAATACGCCGAACGCGTCGTGCAGGACGGCTGGCGGCGGACACCGATGCAGATGCGGCTGCTGCCGCCGGAGACCCTGCGCTGGAATGAGTTCTGCTTTGCCCTGCGGCCGCGCGTGTTTGACGGTTCCAGCGGCACGGTGCGGCTGCGGCCCAATTGGCGGACGGCGGCGGCCGAAGTGGCCGAGCAGTTTGGCGAAGGTGCGGCCCACGACAGCGACGACGCCTCCCCCGTGGCCCTGCTCGACGAGGAACTTGGCCCGGCCGCCCACGAGACGGCCGAGATTCCGCGGGGAAAAAGGGCCTCCGCTTCGCAGCGACCAGCCGCGGCTGATGAGCACGCCGTGGGCATCGACCTGGGCACCACCTATTCCGTCGTGGCCTACGTCGATCATCAGGGGCGGCCGACCAGCGTTCCCAACGCCAACGGCGATGTGCTGACGCCCAGCGTGGTGCTGTTCGACAACGAGGGGACCGTTGTCGGCCGCGAGGCCGTGCTGGCCTCGACGCTGGAGCCCGACCGCGTGGCCGAGTGCGTCAAGCGCGACATGGGAAACAAATACTACCGCAAGAAGATCGGCGGCGAGTCGATTCCCCCGGAGGTGATTTCCAGCTACATCCTGCGCCGCTTGCGGGCCGACGCCGAGCGGAAGCTGGGAAAGGTCGCCAAGGCCGTGATCACGGTGCCCGCCTATTTTGACGAAACCCGCCGCCGGGCCACGATGGATGCCGGGCGTCTGGCCGGTCTGGAGGTGCTCGACATCATCAACGAGCCGACGGCGGCCGCCATCACTTACGGGTACCAGGAGGGTTTTCTCGACCGGTCGGGCAAGGTCCAGAGCGACACGCCGATGCGGGTGCTGGTCTACGATCTGGGCGGCGGCACGTTCGACGTCACCGTGGTAGAGATGAGCAACCAGTCGTTCAAGGCGATTGCCACCGACGGCGACGTGCGGTTGGGTGGCAAGGACTGGGACGAGAAGCTGGTCGAAATGGCCGCCGCCCGGCTGACCGAGGCGGTGGGCGAAGACCCGCGGCACGACCCGGAAACGCTGCAAGAGATGTCGATTGCCGCCGAGACGGCCAAGAAGACGCTTTCGGAGCGGGCGAAGACCGCGATGTACGTCAGCTATCGGGGCAAGCGGCACAAGGTGGAGGTCACGCGCGAGGAATTCGAGGAAGCGACGGCGGCTTTGGTGCTGCGCACGCGGACCACGGCCGAAATCGTGGTGCTGCAAGCCGGGCTGACCTGGCCGCAGATCGACCGGGTGGTGGTGGTGGGCGGCGCCACGCGCATGCCGATGATCACGCACATGCTGGGCGAGCTGGCGGGCCGCAGCGTCGACCATTCGGTCTCGGCCGACGAGGCGGTGGCCCACGGCGCGGCCCTGTACGCCGATCTGCTGTTGCAACAAAAGGGCGGCGGCTCCGGCCACACCGAGTTTTCGGTGACGAACGTCAACTCGCACAGCCTGGGCGTGATCGGCATCGATCCGCTGACGCGGCGCCAGCGGAACCAGATCCTGATTCCCAAGAACACGCCGCTGCCCCATTCGGCGGCGCGGCGTTTCAAGACGTTTCGCGCGAACCAGCCGAACGTGAAGATTTCGGTGATGGAAGGCGAGAGTGCTTCGCCCGAATCGTGCATCGAGGTGGGCATGTGCGTCATCCAGAGTCTGCCGCCGAACTTGCCCGCCGGCTGGCCCGTGGAGGTGCGTTACACCTATCGCGAGAACGGCCGCTTGCAGGTGTCGGCGAGCCTGGTGGGGCACGCCGCTCGCGTCACCACCGAGTTCGTGCGCGACAACAGTCTCTCGGACGACGACCTGATGCTGTGGGCCGAATGCCTTTCTGCGGAGGCCAAACGGGCGGAATGGTAGCCCGCTTGCTCCGCAAGCGGAACGCGGCCGAGAATGAGACATTGGCGGTGGCTGGGGCAGAGCCTGGGCCGTTAAAAAGTTGGCCTTGCGATGGTTTCGTTGTTATACCGATCTAGTTCCGCCACGACGGGGCTTGCCCCTCGTTGTTCTACACAAGTCCGACGCCGCGGCGCGGCCGTTGCGTTTCCCAGTCCCGTAGGGACGGTAGAGTTTAGCCAGGGCGCAAGCCCACGGACGAGGGACGCCAACGATCCGCGCAGCCGCGTAGCGGCGACAGAGCGCGTGGTGCGCTACCTCTCTCGCCGCTGCGCGGCTTGCCTAATCTACCGCATCGGTACCGTGGGCTCGCGCCCACGGCTAAACTATCTTGCCGCTACGCGGCTGACGCGCGAGACGTGTAGAACAACGAGGGCTTGCCCCGGTGGCGTGGGATTTCCCGACGGAACAAAATCCAGCGCGACTATAAATCGTCAAAGCTGGCCAAAAGGCCAAGTTTTCACCGGCCCAGGCAGAGCCTGGCCAAGTGGCGGCTGGCACTTCGTTCATCTCGGCGGCCAGGCGATGCCCCGGTTGGACGCACCGGGGCACCGCTTGGCCGCCACGCTCTTGAAGGGCGCCAGCCGCTATCGGGCCAAGCTCTGCCCCAGCCATCGCTTTTCCTCACGGCAAAATGTCTCATTCTCGGCCGCGAGAAGTATCGCTCGCGGCGAAAGTGCGGCCTGAACCGCTTACCGCAACTTCACCTCGTCGCCGCCGGCCTTGGTGAACATGGCGCGGACGCTGGTGGCATCGGTGGCCTTGGACACGAACTTCACCGTTCCGTCGGCGAAGGCCGCATAAAAGCCTTTGCCGTGGCCGCGAAACGGTCGCACGGCGTCATGGTCCGCGGACGTCTCGATATCGACGGGCTTGGTCCAGGGAATCCGCTGGAGGCTCTGCAAAACAAGAATCGTCTCGCCGGGAGCATCGGCCACGCTCTCGCGCCGGGCGGGCGCCGCGGCGTCGAACAGCGTGCCCTTGCCGGTGACCACAAAATAGTCGGCGTCACCTTTTTGCGACCATAAGCTGGTGCTGTAGATGCTGGGAATCTTCTCGACCAGCGGCTTGTTGTGCTCGCTGTCCCAAGGTTCGTCGAGCCGGTACTCGTCAAACAGCTTCTGCTCGCCGAGATAGGGCAACAATTCCACGCGCCAACTGTGCAAAGTCTTGCCGTCCGGGCCAACGACCGCCGCAGACGGGTAATGTCCATGTTCGGCGTGGTAGGCGTTCATCGCCGCAGCCAGCCGCCCCAGCTTCGCGATATGCGCCTGCTCATCCTCTTTCTCCCGCGCCTTGTACTCGTTGGTCTGCCGATCGACGAGGGCCTGTGTCGCCTGGGCGATCTCGGCGACAAACGCGGCGCCAAGCTTTCCTTCCACATCGACCCGTGCCCCGTTTACGTTGACCTTCAAATTGGCAAGCGCCTCCATGAGAGGTCCACTGACGTTGATTGGCTGGTATTCCTTGGGCATATCAGACGGCTGCAACAATTGTGGGATCGCCATCTGAGCTAACGCCAAAGTGGCCTTGGCCGCCTGAGTTGCTGCGACCGCTGCCTCGGATGATTTACAGAGCACCTTGCCGCTGACCAGCAGACCCTCGGTTGTTGAGTCAACGCGTCCAAAGACATGCGTTGTGTTCTTCAAGACCGAAAAGAATGCCTCCTCGGCCGAGTCCTTCGCTGGCGCCACCAGCGCGTCGATTGCCTCCGGGTCGAAGCCTACCGCCAGCGGACTGTCGGCCACCTTCCGCCACTCGCCGTACCAGCTTGGATGGCTTTCCGGATCGGCCTCCAGCACGCGCGGCAGGTCGCGATCGCGCACGATGACGATGGTCCGGTCGTCAACCAGCAAATAATCGACGAGCAGGCCGCTGTCCTCGGACCGTGCGCGGAAACAGGAATAGCCGTGACAGGTGGTTTCGGTCACGCCGTCCGGCGCCTCGCCGAAGATTCTGACCCGCACCTTGTCCCGCTCATAAGGCTTGTGCATGCGGTAGATTTCCACCAGCGCCGGCTCCGTCGACTCATGCGGCTTGGCAGACGACGCTTCGCTTGGTGCCGGAGAGAACACGATGTCCCTGACCTCGTCCACTCCATTGTCGGCCGTGGACCAACCCAAGTTGAATGACATGGGGAAATGAAGTAGCGCGGGCGAGACGACGACGGCCGAGTTCGCGACTTTGAGCGGTTTGACGGACAGCACTGCGATCGCATCCTCCGGCAGGTAGGCATCATCGAATTTTGGGAACCGGACTTCGTGCGTGGCAGGAGGTGCGGACTCCGAGGAGTCTTTTCCGCTCGGAAGATCATCGGCCCGCACAGCAGCCGTCGGGCCGCGCAAGCCGGACACGCTCAGTCCGACGAGTGCGAGAGCGGTCAGCAAGGCCGTCGGCCAGACGCGCGACGGCGAGCGATCGGTGACGAAGGGTTGATTCTGTAGCATCTCAATTCTCCTCATGAGTGTGCCGCGGGTGGGGAAAAATGGGCGTCCTGCCCATAACGGTCGAGAGTCGTCTTGCGCAAGCGCCAGCTTCGCCAAGACGGTCGCATAGGCTTTCGCTCCGCCGGCCAGCGCCGCGCCGCGGGCGTCGGCGGCCAGCTCTTGCTTGAGCCGCAGCCGACGGGCCAGCCAATGCACGAGCGGATTGTAGAAATTCAGGATGACGCCCGATTGGGCCGCCAGCCACATCAGGAAGTCGCCATGGGCCACATGCGCCGCTTCGTGCGCCAGGACGGCCCGCCGGACGTCCTCGCTCCACAAATGCCAATCGGCCGGCAAGAGGATCACGGGCCGCCGCCATCCCACGACGGCGGGCGAACTACCGGCGCTGGCAGCCGCCATTTCGCGGAGTTCGATCGGCCTCGGGCAACGCAACTGTGTGCGGAGTTGTGCGAGCAGGCCCGCAAGCGACGGATCGTCCACCCGTTGCGTATCGCGAAGCAGCCGTGCCAAAGCGATCGCGCCGAACAGCATGCGCGCCAGACCGACCGCCGTAGCCGAGAGAATGACGGCGGCCACCCCCGCCGGCCAATGCCATCGAGCGTCGCTACGCTCCGCGCGCGAGGCATCCGCCAGTTGATTGTGAACGTCGCCCCAGATTGCCGACAGAAAGTTGAACACGGCCCGCTGTACGCCAGATGCGCCGGTTTCCGGCGCAGCCTCGGCCTTGGCGCCAGCCGACGCCCGAAGCGTGCCCGATGGTTCTTCACGAAGAGTTGTCGCGGCGGCCGTCTTCAGCGAGATTTGCGCCGTGGGCCGGGCGCCAGCGGGGGTCCACCAGCGAGGCCACGGGCTGAACGAGAGGGCCGCGAGGCCCACCGTGACGACCAAGACTCCGCACAGAAGGGAAGCTCCGCAGGTGAGATATCGGCGGCGTGCCAGGAGATACGCTCCCGCGCCTGCCAGGCAAAACAGGGTCACTTGCAGGGCCGTCCAGGCGAGTGAGATTCCCATCGCGTTCATCCTTGATTCTCTTCTAAAAAGTTCTTGAGCTGGGCGCGCTCTCGAGGCGTGAGCTTCTTCTGTTCCAGCAAGCGTGCGAGCAACAGTTCACGCGACCCTTGAAAGACGCGGTCGATCAAGTCCCCCAGCAGCCGACGTGAAACCTCTTCATAGGAGCGCACGGGAACATGCAAAAACGGACGTTCGCTGGTGGATTGCTTCAAAAAGCCCTTCTCGGTCAGGATGCGAATCAGCGTCGCCACAGTCGTATAAGCGCGGTCGATGCCCAAGCGCGCCAGCTCGTCGCGCGCTTCCTGTGCGGTGATCGCGCCGCACTTCCAGAAGACCTGCATGACTTCCAGTTCACGGTGCGTCAGTTCGTTGGCCGGCGGCCGTGCCATGCTGGCAGTCTCCTGGACGGAACGATATTTGATTCCTTAGATTTGGTTGTTTAGATTAAAGCGTGGCGCGCCGTCAAGACCGGTTTTTCCGGGCAACCGGCCGCGGCACTGCGATCGGGCAACAGTCCAGCCGGGCGGCAGTCGCTTGTGCTCGCTCGGCATTCGGTGGCGGCGCCGCTAGGATAGACTACAATCAGTAGGGTGTCCGTCGAAAGAAGGAGCCATGAATGTCCACTGCTGAAAGTGTATATCAGTCGAGCGTGGCGGCACTGCCGAAATCGGAGCGATTGAAGTTGGCCGCGCTGATTCTTGATGAACTGACGGCATCGGCCGGCACGGCGCTCGATTTCAGTGACTCGTGGAGCGAAGAAGACGTACGCGATGTGGCGGCCTACGCCGCCGATTATGCCGCGGATCTCTACCCCGAGGAACCGGACATTGCCTGACACTGGCGATATCGTCGTCGCGGATTTTCCCGGTGCGGCCCAAGATAGCATATGGCGAATGGGTAGTGTCCTAATAGTGTGTTGCTGGCCCACACTAACCCGAAGCGTAAGCGAGGAAATGCGGTGATTCTGCCTCGCTGACGCTTCGGGTTAGTGTCTTTTTTCACACGAGCAACACTATTAGGACATCACCGGCGAATGCGAGACGTTGGCAGGCGTCCCGTTGCGGTGTACAAAGAACATGGTTCCGGCGTCCTTCACCTCTTCGCGGGAGAATATCATGGTCACGCGCCGCGGCATGCTGCGGGCAACGGGTCTGGGGCTTTGGGGCGTGAGCGCCAGCCCTTGGCTGCCAGTGCTGGCCGATGAAGTCGCCCGGCACCCTGCCCGGCGGCGGCAATGTATTCTGTTGTGGATGCCCGGCGGCCCAAGTCAGATCGACACATTCGATTTGAAGCCGCGACACGCCAACGGCGGGCCGTCTAAGGAAATCGCCACCAGCGTGCCGGGCCTGGGAATCAGCGAGCACTTGCCCAAACTGGCCGGCCTAGCCGAGCACCTGACGATCGTGCGCAGCCTGAGCACCAAGGAAGGCGACCATGCCCGTGGCACTTTCCTGATGCGTACCGGCCATCAACAGGGCGGGCCGATCAAGTATCCCGCGATCGGCGCCTCGTTGGCCAAAGAACTCGGCCCGGAAGAAGCCGAAGTTCCCAACTACGTGAGCATCGCCCCCTATTCGTTTTTCAGCCCGATGGCCTTCAGCTCTGGGTTCCTGGGGCCGCGTTATGCTCCGCTGACGGT
Organism: Pirellulales bacterium; assembly: GCA_035533075.1. Taxonomy (NCBI): domain Bacteria; kingdom Pseudomonadati; phylum Planctomycetota; class Planctomycetia; order Pirellulales; species Pirellulales bacterium. Next base: position 49,436 of record DATLUO010000215.1, read on the forward strand.
TGGCGTGCGCGAGCCGGGCACGGCGGCGCCGGCATCGGGCGGTCGCTACGCGCGGCTGGGCGTCGACGATCTTTCGCCGCCGGCCGGTGTGACCGCGGTGCAGACCGCCAGCCGCTTCGATATCCGCGAGGCGTTCGAGAACGACTTCGTATCGCGGCATCGCACCGCGTCGGCCATCGCGCACAAGACCGTCTATCAACGGGCGGTGCGGATGATGAAGAGCGAAGCCGCCAAAGCGTTCGATCTCGACGACGAGCCTGACGCCGTGCGAGAGCGTTATGGCCGCGGCCGGTTCGGACAACGTTGCCTGATGGCCCGACGTTTGATCGAGCGAGGCGTGCCGTTTGTCGAAGTTTCGCTGGGAGGGCTGGACGGCGGCGGCATCGGCTGGGACACGCACCAAAACAACTTTCAGCTCGTGCAAGGTCTTTGCGGCCAACTGGACGCGGGCTGGGGCGCGCTGTTGGCGGAGTTGGCCGAGCGCGGGCTGCTCGACACGACCACGATGCTCTGGATGGGCGAGTTCGGCCGCACGCCGCGAATCAACAACAATGCCGGCCGCGACCATTTTCCGGCGGCCTGGAGCTGCGTGTTTGCCGGCGGCGGTTTTCACGGTGGCCAGGCGTTCGGCCGCACCAGCCCCGACGGCATGGCCGTGGAAGAGGGCAAAGTCGACGTCGGCGACGTCCTGGCCACGCTTTGCGCCGCGCTCGGCGTCGATCCGGCGGCCGAAAACATTTCTGAAGAGGGACGGCCCATCAAGATTGCGGAAGGCAAACCGATCGAGGCCGTTTTGCGGTAACGAGGGTTCAGGGGTCAGGGTTCAGAGCGGGGTCAATTAGCCGTTGTGTCTGCTATACTGTCCGCCAGCCAGTCCGCACCGCACTGCCCCAAGAAAGACCTACACCATGCCCGAACCTTTGCCGGTCCGCTCGCTGCACCACGTCGCCCGCGTGACCCGAAATCTGGAAGCCAGCCGGGCCTTCTATCGCGACGTGCTCGGCTTTCGCGAAATACCCCGGCCGCAGCTCGGTTTTCCAGGAGCCTGGCTGTTTAACTACGGCATTCAAATTCACTTGCTCGTGAACGACGCTCCGCAGAACCCGCGCGACCTGATCGAGACGCGCGACAACCACCTGGCGTTTTACGTTGACGACGCCGATGCCGTCGAGCAACTTCTTGGGGCGCACGCGGTACACTTCCGCACCAACCTGCAGAAGGACACGAACCTGAAACAAGTTTTCTTCCGCGACCCCGACGGGCACCACATCGAAGTCGCCTGCTATCCGAAGGCGTAGGGTGGGAGCCGAGCTTGCGAGCGCCGGCCCACCGTTTCGGTAAAGCAGAAGGATGAAGGCAGAAGGCAGAATCTGTTTCTGCCTTCATTCTTCTGACTTCCGCCCTTCTCGTGGTGGGCCGGCGCTCGCAAAGTCGCCTGGCCTCATAAGCCTGTGCGGCGCTGTTTTAGAACGGAAGATTTCAAAATCGTTGCAATGCGCGTCGCCCGTTATTAAGATATTTACGCCGGTGGATCTCCCGCGCCGGGCCACCGTGGGTCGTTTTCCGCGCGGTCTTTTTTGTTCTGGAGTACGGTCATGAGTGCGGCATCTCGGAGGCGTCGTTCGCGTAGCAGGTTGCAGTCGAAGGGCAGGTTCTTCGGCGTCAAGTTCATAGAAACGCTCGAGCAGCGGCTGATGCTCGACGCCGTCTCGTGGAAGTCGACCAGCAGCGGCTCCTGGGACGTGGCCGGCAATTGGAGCACCGGCAAGGTGCCGACCGCCAGCGACGACGTGACGATCAGCCAGTCCGGTGTGACCGTGACCGTCAGCGGCAGCGACGCGGCCCATAGCCTCACCAGCGCAGGCGCCCTCGTCGTCGCCAGCGGGTCGCTGACGCTCGGCGCCGATTCCTCGACCACGGCCGCGCTGACCATCGACGCCGGCGCCAAGCTCACCACCAATGGCACGCTAACTCTGTCGGGCGACACGGCCGACAACTCGGGCACGCTGGCCGTGGTCGGCGGGCTGAGCTTCGCCGGCGCGACGCTTACTAACGCGGCTAGCGGCACCATCGACTTGCAGGCCGACGTGGGATTCGCCGCCGCCTCCGGCACGAACACCTTGCACAACGCCGGGCTGTTGGAAAAATCGGCCGGCACCGGCACCTCTACCGTGGCCATTGATCTCGACAACACCGGCACGGTTCACGCCAAAAGCGGCACGCTCTCGCTTACCGGCGCGATCACGCAGGTCTCCAGCGGCACGCTGACCGGCGGCACTTGGGACGTCGATAATAATGCCGCGCTTAACTTCGGCAGCACCGCGAATCTCTCGACCAACCAGGCGACCGTCAACCTGGCCGGGCCGAACGCCACCTTCACGCAGTTCGCCACGGTGACGAACATGGGCGGTAGCGTGAGCCTGACTGGCGGCCAAAACTTTTCGGCCGCAGGCGACATGACCATCAGCGGCAGTCTGAGCCTCGATACGGGCACGCTCTCGCTCAACAATCACGCCCTCACCATTCAGTCCGGCGGCAGCCTGACCTTTGGTGGCGCCAGCGGCATCAGCGGAGCCTCGCAGATCACCGACTCGGGAACGCTGGTCTACAACGGCACAGGGACCGCGACTTTAGCCAGCACCTTCAACCTGAACAGCGGCACGGTGAAGGTCAATAGCGGCAACCTCGCGCTGGCCGGCGGCTTTGGAACCGAAACCGGCGGCACCTACAACGTCGCCAGTGGGGCCGTGCTCGACCTGAACGGCGGCAGCAGCGGCGATACGTTCACGGGCACGTTCACCGGAACGGGCGCCGGCCCGGTTCAACTCAATAGCGGCTCGATCCAGATCGGCGGCAGCGGGGCCACGTTCGACTTTCCCAAAGGCCAGTTCCAGTGGACCGGCGGCTCGATCGCCAACGCCGGGGGCACTTTGACGAACCCGGGCTTCATCACGATCGACACGGCGAGCGGCGCCTCGCTCAATGTGCCGCTCACCAATCAGGGCGAGATCGACGACGCCGGCACCGGCAGCCTCAACGTCTTCAGCTCCTTGGACAACCAGGCCAAGGCCACCTTCGTCATCCAGAACACCGGGGGCGTGGGTGGCAACGGCAGCTTCAGCAACGAAGGCACGCTCAAGATGACCGGCAGCGGCACGGCGACCGAAAGTCCAACGTTCAACCTGACCGGCGGCACCGTCGAGGTGGACAGCGGCAATCTGACACTGGCCGGCGGCTTCGGAACGGAAACCGGCGGCGCGTACAACGTCGCCAGCGGCTCGGTGCTCGACCTGACGGGCGGCAGCAGCGGCGACACGTTCACCGGCACCTTTAACGGCACGGGCGCCGGTACAGTCCAGTTTAGCGGCGGCGGGATCAACATCGGCGGCGGCGGCGCCACCTTCAACTTCGCGAAAGGCCTGTTCCAATGGACCGGCGGCACCATCGCCAACGCGTCCAACGTCAGCCCGACCTTGACCAATACGGGCTTCATCACAATCGACACCACGAGCGGCGTCACCCTAGGCACGACGTCGATCGTCAATCAGGGCGAGATCGACGACACGAACACCGGCGCATTCACGGTTAATGGGCCTCTCGACAACCAGGCCAACGCAAAGTTTGTCATCCAGAGCACCGGCGGCCTGAATGGCGGCGCAACCTTCAGCAACGAAGGACTGCTGAAGATGACCGGCGGCGGCACGGCAACCGTGCAAGCTCCCTTCGATCTGAAGGGCGGCACCGTCGAGGTCGACAGCGGGAAACTGGCTCTCGGAGGGGGTAACTCGGGCGCCGGCACCAACACCGGGGGAAACTATGTCGTGAACAGCGGCGCTGTGCTTGACTTAAATGGCGGGGAAGAGGGGTCTTACACCGGCACCTTTACCGGCACGGGCGGCGGGCAGGTGCTGGTCAACGGCGGCGCGCTCGCCATCGGCCCCAGCGGCGCCACCTTCGACTTCGCCAAGGGAATGTTGCTGTGGACCGGCGGCCAGATCAGCAACGCCGGCCCCGCCCCAACTTTCACCAACACCGGGTTCATGACCATCAACGCCCTCGCCACCACGACGATCGGAATTCCGTTCGTCAACCAGGGCGAGATCGACGTGATCGGCGGCGGCGGCATGGGCATCGACGGGCCGTTCGACAATCAGGCCACCGGCTCCATCGTTTTCGCCAACAGCGGCAGCTTCGGGATTGGGTCGGGTGCCGGCTCTGCTATCAGCAATGAAGGCACGATCAAGATGACCGGCAGCGGTGCGACAACGTTGAACCTGCAAGTCAATTCGAACGACGGAACGATCGAAGCCGACGGCGGAGACCTGACGCTCGTTAACTTTGCGAGCGGGAGCACGTTTACGGGTGGCGACGTCGTGGTCAACCAAGGAGCGACCGTCGATTTGTCAGCCATCAGCATCACCTGCACCGGCACGAGTTTCACCGTCGCCGCCGGCGCCACGCTCGATCTCGGCGGCGCCACGATGAACGGCAGCTTTACCGGCGCCGGCACGGTCAATTTCAGTAGCATCACCGTCGCCATCGGCGGCGTAGTCGCCGACCTCGGCAATTTCAATTGGACCGGCGGCGGCATCAATACCGCGTTGGGAGACCTGACCAATCTCGGCGCAATGACTCTGAGCGGGTCGAACGAGCACGAGCTCTACAACGATGGTATGCTCGACAACAGAGGGACCATCATTCAAAGCGGCACAGGCAACTTCGGCCTCCACAGCGACGGCCAGTTTCCCACCACGCTTAAGAACGAGGCCGGCGCGGTGTATCAGATTACCGCCGACTCCGGCTTCGATAATCCCGTTGGCGGCTCGACCGCGCTCGTCAATGCCGGCCTGATTGAGAAGACTGCCGGCAGCGGAACCTCAACGCTGTTGATCAACGGCTCGATCTCCAACACCGGCACCATCGAGGCCGATTCGGGCACATTGGCCCTCTCGGGGACGATAGCCCAATTCACCGCCGATGGCGATTTGACCGCCGGCGCCTGGAACGCGATGAATGGCGCCCACTTGGCATTGCCCGACAACATCATCACGAATCATGCCAGTATCACGTTAAGCGGCGCCGGCGCCTCCGTGGGCGGCTCCTTTGGTCTCACGTTCATCGGCCTGAGCGCGCTGCAGGCGAACGCGGGCAGTCTCACGCTCACTGGCGGCGCTGCGGTTGCCACGATCAGGCAACACTTCAACGGACCCAATGGCACTCAGCTCACTGCGACGGGCGATCTGACCAACAGCGGCACCCTGACCGTCGGCCCCGGCAGCACGTTGACCTTGGCCGACATCTACACGCAAACTTCCGCCGGCACGCTCGACATCGGCCTGGGCGGCAGCCCCGCCGGCGGCCAATTCGGCCAGGTCGTGGTCACCGCCGCCGCCACGCTCGGCGGCACGCTGCAATTGGCGCCGTCGGGCAATTACTCGCCCAGCGACGGCGATAGCTTCCCGGTGCTCAAATTCGGCAGTTCCACCGGCAGCTTTTCAGCCATTACCGGCCCGCAATACCACGGCGGCAATCTCTTCCAGGCGCAAACCAATGCCACGAACGTCACCGTCACCGCCGCCACCGCTGTCGCCGATCTCTCGGTGACAAGCGCCACGCTCGTGACGACCAACGCCCAGGCCGGGCAACCGGTGAGCGTCAACTACCAGGTGACGAACTCGGGCGTGGCCACCGTCGCCACCACCTGGCAGGACGCTGTCTTCGTCAGCACGCACGCCACGCTCGACTCCTCGGCAGTGCTGCTGGGCCACGTCACACACACCGGCGCCGTGGCCACCAACGGCAATTATTCCGGCACGCTCACCGCGCCCTTGCCGCTCTTGTTGCCGGGCAGCTATCACGTGTTCGTCGAGGCCGACAGCCAGGGGATCGTGCCCGATGCGAACCGCGTCAACAACACGCTCGCCTCGATGGGCAGCTTCTCAGTGACCGTGCCGATACTTCCCCTCAGCCCGTCCACGGGTAACGCGCAATACACCGACTTCACCCTGTCGCAAGGGCAGGAACAGATATTTCAGTTGAACGTTCCGGCGGGCGACGACGTACAGATCGCCGGCTACCACTCGGAAGGTGTCGGCATCCAGGTTCTCGCCGCATTGGGGGCGGTTCCCACGTCGAGCAATTCTGTGCCGAATTACGTCGGCTATGAGTACTACACCCCGTCTACGGCCACCATCGACAGTGCCCAGGGAGGCACCTATTACATCACCGTGACCTATCCCTCCGGCGCGGCCTTTACCAGCGACAAGATTGAATTGGCGGCCCAGGAAGTGCCGTTTGCCGTCACCGGTCTCAGCCCGATTCAGGCGCTCAACGTCGGTCCGGTGACGCTCACGATCACCGGCGACCAGTTTACGCCGCAAACCACGGTCAGCCTCACCACCGGGCAGTTTGGAAAGACCATTGCCGCCTCTTCAGTCACGTTCGACAACTCCACCACGCTGCAAGCCACCTTCAACCTGCTGAACGTGCCGCAGGGCGACTATTCGGTTCAGATCAGCGATCACGGCAAGACATTCAGCACCACGGCCGACCCCTACTCACCGCTCGACTTCATCGATGCTAACTTCGGTTACGTGCCGCCGTTGCTAAGCCTGCAGGTGGACGACAGCGGCGGCTTTGCCAGCTACTACAATGCTGCCGATCCGGCTGAATGGGGGATGAACACGTCCATTATCAGCAGCGTCAGCGCGCCATCGGCCGTGCGCACCGGCCGGATCAATACACTCAGCGTCAACTACTACAGCGAAGCCTATGAAGGCGATCGCGTGGCGGCCCCGCTATTCATTCTGTCGAGCGACAATGCCGAGTTTCAGTTGCCCGGCCAAACCGGCTTCACATCGGGCAGCATCATGCTGCTGGGAATCGACAACACCGGCGACGGGAGTGTGGCCGGCAGCCTGCCCGGCACAAGGACGCCGCCGATACCCAATCTCGCCGGTGGGAGTGTCGGCCCCCTAGAGAACGCACCGTTGGCCTTCGGCCGCTTCCCCGAAGGCTCGCTGAACGTAAACTTCATTGCCACTTCGGCCGGGCCGGTGAACTTCGAGCTCAACGTGGCCGACCCGAACGCGGGAATCGACTGGAGCACGCTGAAAAGTTCGCTCGAGCCGCCCGGCATGCCCGGCGCCGCCTGGGACGCCATCTTCGCCAATTTCACCGCCAAAGTCGGCGATACACTGGGCCAGTTGCAAAGCGTGCTCGATCAAGACGCATCGTACCTGGCGCAAATCGGTGAACCGACCGCCGACGTCAACACGCTGCTCGACTTCGAGTTGCAGCAAGACGGCGACTACGGCGCCATCGCCCAGCGCTACACCCAGGGCATCTTCGGCCTGGGCATCCAAGACCCTACGATGACGGCGGTCACCGACTCCCAAGGGAACGTCGAGATTGTGGCCGGGAGCACCGCGCGGCAATTCACACTTCAGCCCGATGGCAGTTATGCGGGGGTGCCCGGCGACGCGGCTACATTAAAGCTCGTCGATGCCGCCTATCAACTCCGCGAAACCGACGGCACGCTGGAGGTGTTCAACGCCAACGGTTCGTTGAATTACTTCGACGACGCGAACGGCAACGAACTGGTCTACGGCTATACGGGCAAGCAGTTGACCAGCCTCACCAATACGGCCACGGGCGATGTGACCACGCTGGCCTATAACTCGCAGGGCCTGGTCAGCCAGATTACGGATCCCGAGGGCCGCGTCACATCCCTGCAATACGATTCGTCGGCACACTTGCTCAGCGTCGCCGCGCCGCTGGGCACGACCAGCTACACCTACGTCACCAGCGGCACGCCGCAGCAACTCAACGCCATCGCGTCGATCACCAATCCCAACGGCTCGCAGGTTCTTTTCAACTACGACGATCAGGGGCGATTGATCGGCCAGTCGCTCAATGCCGGCGCGGAGCCGCTGACCTTCGCCTACAACGTCGGCTCGATCACCACGACCGACACGTTGAAAGAATCGACGACCGAATTTCTGAACGAGAACGGCCAAGTCGCCGAAATCGTCGATCCGCTGGGGAACATCGAGCAGGGAACCTTCAACGCGGCGCAGCAGCCGGTCTCGATCGCCGCCCCCGGAGGACTAACGTCGTCCATCGCCTACGGGGCGCTGGGAAAACCGATCAGCTTCATCGATCCGCTCGGCCAGCAAACGACGGCCACCTATAACTCGAGCTTCGGCGGCCTGCAAACGCTCACCGACCCGGCGGGCAACTCGCTCAATTATTCTTACGATCCAACGAATGGCAACCTGCGGTCGATCGCGTATCCCGACGGCAGCAACCAGCAATACGCCTATAACGCGCTGGGCCAGGTGACGCAGTTCATCACCCGCGGCGGCCAGGTGGTGGGATACACCTATTTCCCGGATGGCATGCTCGAGAGCGAAACGCTCTCCGACGGTACGCAGAACACGTTCGCCTACGATACCCATCGAAACTTGGTTTCCATGACGGATTCCACGGGAACCACGACGTTTTCTTATGATTCCGCGGACCGGCTTACCAAAGTCAGCTATCCGGACGGCACGTTCCTGGCTTACACCTATAACTCGGCGGGCCAACGAACCCAGATGCAGGACCAGACCGGGTTCACAGTGAACTATGCGTATAGCTCGTTGGGCCAGCTTGCGAAACTCACGGATGGCGGCGGGAAACTGATCGTCTCCTACGAATACGACCTGGCCGGGCGTATCGCCAGCGAGAATTTTGGCAACGGTACGAGCACTCAGTTCACGTATGATGCCAACGACAACGTCTTGAGCATTGTCAATCTCGCTCCCGATGGCTCGACGCAATCGAGCTATGTCTACACCTACAACGACCAGAACCTGCCGGTCACCATGACCACCGCGGCGGGCAAGTTCACCTACGGCTATGATGCCGACGGCCAACTTGTTTCCGTGCAAACGCCATCGGGCGAGAGCATCAGCTACCAATACGATGCGGCCGGCAACCGCGTGGCCGTCGTCACGAACGGCCAAAGCACCGCTTACGCGTCGAACGATCTCAACGAGTACACGCAGGCCGGCGATACCACGTACCAATACGATGCCAATGGCAACCTCGTTGCCAGCACCAACAGTAGCGGCACGACCGGCTACGACTATAACGTGCTGGGGCAACTGGTGAGCGTCGTTTCGCCCAGCGGCACGACGACCTATCAATACAACGGCCTCGGCCAGCTCGTCTCGGAAGACGTCAACGGCACCGTAACGAATCTGTTGAACGATCCGACCGCCTACGGCACGGTCGTGGGGCAGTTCTCCGCCGGGGGCAGCCCGCTGGCGCAATACGCCTATGGTCTCGGCCTCGTCAGCCAGACGACGGCCGGCGGCTCGAGCAATTTTTACGGCTTCGACGCCGCCGGAAGTACGACCCAGTTGACCGGTCCGACCGGCGGCGTGCTGAATGCCTACAGCTATCTTCCTTTCGGCGAACAGATCAGCGCCACCGGCACGGCCGCCAATCCCTTCACCTATGGCGGCCAGCTCGGCGTGATGGCCGGCGCGGGCGCCAGCGGCTTGTTCCACATGGGCTACCGCTGGTACGATTCCGGCCTCGGCCGCTTCGATCAGCCGGACCCGACCGGCATTGGCGGCGGCGACACGAATCTTTATCGCTATGTGGGCAACAGCCCGGTGAATGACCGCGATCCGAGCGGCTTGCAAGCGAACAATGGCGATGTCGTGAATTTGACTCCCCAAGAAACGTCAGCGATTGTGGGGATCGGATCTGGTGTGGGCGGCACAACCATCCTCGCAGGCGGAGCAGCCTACCTGACGGCGGCCTCCGGCGCGACAGTGGCAAGCGGGGTCACGGGCGCCGCTTTTACCTCGACGACGGTCACGGTCGCGACTACGGTTGCGCAAACGAACGCCTATGGAGAGACGTTGGCCTGGACCGCACAAACGGTAAACACCACGCTTACTACCACGACGAGCACATCTATTGTGGGCGTCACGGGGGAAGCCGGCGGAACGGCTCTTGCCGGAGCGACGGCGGAAGCCACTGGAGTCGGCGCAACCGTTCTCACATCCAGCGCGGCTGCTGTTGTCGGCACCGTGGGCGTCGCGGCCGTTGGCGGAGTCTTGGTCGGCACGGCGATCAACCACATTCCCGGCGTGCCGGAGGGCGTGCAAACCGCCATTCACTATTACCTGCCAAATCTGGGTCAGTCAAACCAGGACGTGCTTTCCGACGCGGCCAAGAAGCGGCTAGTTGACGGCTTCAAGCCGCAGTCGGGCGCGAACAGTATCTCCGCCACCCCCCAGGACCCGAATGACATCACCGGCCCGGCCGGTTTCGGCAGTCAGGCCTTCGTTTCCGGCACCGCTTCGCTCCCCTACCGCATCGACTTCGAGAACCAGCCGACCGCCACGGCCGCCGCCGATACGGTGACCGTCACGCAGCAGCTCGACCCGAACCTCGACTTGACTACGTTCCAACTCGGCAACATCGGCTTCGGCAACACCGTCGTGCAGGTTCCCGCCGGTTTGCAATCGTACCACACGCGCGTCACGCTGCCATCCACGGCGCCGGGCGCGGGATCCAACGGTTTGCTGGTCGATGTCTCGGCATCGCTCAACGTGCAGACCGGGCTCGTCACCTGGACGCTCACCAGCCTCGATCCGGCATCCATGGACAGCCCGCTCAGCCCGGCCGAGGGCCTGCTGCCGCCCGACGACGCCAACGGCGACGGCGAAGGGTTTGTCAGCTACACAGTCCAGGCGAAGAGCACGGCCAAGACGGGCACCGCCGTCAATGCCCAGGCGACGGTCGTCTTCGACACCAACGCGCCGCTCAGCACGGCGCCCATCAGCAATACGATCGACGCGGCGGCGCCGACCAGCAGCGTGGCCGCGCTGCCGACCGACAGCCCGCCCAAATTCACCGTGAGCTGGTCGGGCACCGACGACGCGGGCGGTTCGGGCATCGCCAGCTACAACGTCTATGTGAGCGATAACAATGCGCCCTACACGCCGCTTTTGACGAAGACCACCGACACCTCGACCGTATTCACCGGCCAGGTCGGGCACACCTACGTCTTCTTCAGCGTGGCGACCGACAACGCCGGCAACGTCGAGGCGAACCCCATCCACGGGCAAGCCATCACCACCGTCGCCACCACGCTGCCGACCAGCACCGTCAATGTCCTGCCGTCGGTCAGCCCATTGTCGTTCACTGTCGCGTGGTCGGCCAGCGGGCTGGGCGGGCCTGGCGCGCCGACGTTCAGCGTGTTTGTCAGCGACAACGGTGGCCCGTTCACGGCTTTCCAGACCGCCACCACCGCCACTTCGGCCACGTTTACCGGTCAGGCGGGCCACAGCTATGGTTTTTACAGCGTGGTGACCGACAGTGTGGGAAACGTGCAAACCACGCCCACCGCGGCCCAGGCCACCACTTCCCTCCCCTCCGATCTCAACAGCCTGTATGTAACCGCGGTCTTTCTCGACGTGCTCGGCCGCACGCCCGATGCCGGTGGCTTGCAGTTCTGGACGCAGCAGCTCGACGGGGGCACGGCGGTCAGCAGCGTCGCCCAGGCCATCGCCCACAGCGCCGAGTACTACCAAAAGTTCGTGATCGAGCCGGACTATCTGAAACTGTTGGGCCGCGCGGCCGACAGTGCGGGCATCCAGTTCTGGGTGGCGCAGATGCAAGGCGGCCTGACCGATCAGGAATTGGAGGCCGGCTTCGTCGCCTCCGACGAGTTTTTCACCAAGGCCGGCGGCACCAACACCGATTGGGTCGACGCGGTGTTTCAACTTTTGCTGGGCCGACCGCCCGACCAGGGCGGCCAGACGTTCTGGGACGCGCAACTCGCCGCCGGCGTCTCGCGCAGCCAGGCAGCGCTCGGCATCGCCAACAGTCAGGAGAACAACACGAACCTCATCAACGCCGACTACTTCCACTATCTGGGCCGTGCGGCCGACCCCGGCGGACTCGACTTCTGGCTGGCGCAGTTCGCCGCCGGACAGACCAACGAAGACGTGATCGCCGGCTTCACCGGCTCGGCGGAGTACTACAAGAAACACACGACGGGCGGTTGACGTCCATGTGCTTCGGCACGGAGGACCGTTTGAGGTTGATAACAGGTATGTTATCATGTAGTTGATGACGATTTGGCATTAAAGCCGATGGCGGAGAGCTTTCTTTGAAGGTTACCACGCTGATTCCGTTGCACCACAACGATGGAAATGGAAGCAAGGTCTCGGTGAAAGAGATGAAGTCGATTCGCAGACGGCTGTGGAGCAGGTTCGAGGGTATTACGCGCGAGGGACGCACTCACGGCGAGTGGACCGATCCGAAGGACGGCAAACGCTACAGCGACGTCTGTGATAAAGTGGTCATTGAAACCGATCGCAGGCGTCTGGCCGAAATCACCGAACTGATCAAGGAAATTGGGAGGTCTCTGGGCCAAAAAGCGATGTACATGGAAGTCCAATACTACGACGGCGTACAGTTTTTACGAACGGACGAAGAAGAATAGGAGGTAGGGCGATGAAAGCAGCTACGCGGGTCGGCGGCGCCACGGGTGGCGGTCCGGCCGACAAGCGCCGGGCGGCGAAAAAAACGGCGGGCACAAGGTCGGCGAAAGCACGGGCAAATGACCGGCCGCCGCCCGCCGCGTCGAAAAGAAGCGTGGAGGTCCGGGCCGCCGAGGGGCTGCGATTCGCCAAGGACTTGGCGGGCAAGGGCCTCGATTGGCTAACGATTGAAAACGCATTGTTTGGTATCGGCGGCAAGCTGACGCAACTGTTTCCCGACGTTCGCGAACGCGCGGCGCTGGCCGGCAGCCGGGCCTACAAGGAGCTCTGCGAACTGCTCGACCAGGAGCGCGATGAGGATGGCGACCCGCCCGGCGAACTGGCCGACAGGCTGTCGACGGCGTCGGGGCAGACAATTGTGCGAATGCCGCGATCGCTGCACGCGGCCCTGCTGGCGGAGGCCGAGGCCGAAGGGGTCTCCTTAAACCAGCTTTGCGTTTCCAAGCTCGCGATGCAATTAAGGTGTGCCGCGAAACTCGCCAGATAGCCGTGCCGCCTCCGCGACCTAAGGCTCGGCCACGAAGTTGTAGTTCAAGGTCCGTCGTTTGCCGCCGATCTCTTCCGCCTGCACGCGCAGCTTCTGGCCCAGCAATTCGGCACCGGCGGGCAAGCGGTAGGTGAGCACGTCTTCGCCCGGCGGCAGCTTCCACACCTGGGCCCGCATCCGCCGCCGGTCGGGAGCGCTGAGATAGCAACGAAAACTGAGTTTTTCGCCGGTGCGATTGATCGTGCGCTGATCGACCTGCAGCTCGCCCTCGGCGTTCAGATGCGTGGCCAGCTCCAGGTAGACGTCGCCCAGGCCCAGTTCAATCGGCCGCTGCACGCTGAACCGGTGGCGTCCTCCGGCTTGCACGTCGAACTCGAACCGCAGCCGTTCGCGGCCGCAGCTCGCCGTCGAGGGAACGACCACTTCCAAGTTTTGGCGGACGCTTTCACCGGCCGCGGTTTTCATTTCGATCAGGTCCGGCGTCACGCGCCAACCGTCGGGAGCGACGATCTTCAACTTCCCGCCGGCCGACTGGTCGAAGTAGTTCCGCCACTGGACGCGCACCTGGTGCGGCGTCCCCGACACGCTCGGCAACCGTTCGGGACCCACTACCAGCGACATCCGCCAGCGGGTGACGGCTTCGTTCAGGCCGGAAACAAAGACGGGCAAGGGACCGACCTCGACGGTCGGCGCGCCGCCCGGTCCGCTTTCCACCTGCCGGACACGGCCCCAGACATCGGTCACCTGGATTCGCGCTCCGAAATCGACCGGTTCGAGGGTCGAATGGCTGTTCCAGAGCACGGCCAGCAACTGGTCGCCGCGCGCAAAAACGCGGTTTTCGCTGCCGCCCGCGAGCTGCAAGCGGCCCAAGAACCGCGTGCCCGCCAAGGCGAAAACCGTCGTCCGCCAGGGAAGCAACAGCTCGTTGGCACTGCCGTCGTCGCGCACCAGGCCCGATTGAGCATGGAGAGGGTCGTTGAAAAAAATCTTTTCGACGCCCGCTTCCTTGGCCGCCACCAGGCGCGTCACCAGGTCGACGGAGCGCGTCATCGTGTCGTATTTCTCGGCGTCGAGCGGACTGAGCGAAAGCCAAGGCTTCGTTTCCTCGGTCTTGGTCGCTGCCAGGTAATCCATGATTTCGCCGGCGGCCAGAGCGGGTTCCGAGGTGCGCGAGACAAACGACCAGGGAACATGCTTTCCGCCGGGCAATTCATCGAGCCAGTTCCAAACGACGCCCACATGCGAATTTTGCCCGATCTCGTCGAGCTGCTTCTTGACGCGCGCCACGGTGACCTGCGGGCTCCGCACGCCCGAAAGGCTGCTGTCGTCGTCGCGGCCCAACTGCCACCAGCGCACCTTGAGCGACAGCCTCGCCATCACCGGTTCCAGCGACGGATACCACAGCCCCGGCGGGTGAGCAAACAGATCCGCGACGGGGGCGGCGGGCCCAATGGCGAGCACCCGCCGCGTCTCGGCCGGCGGATCGCACAACAGCCCCACGAGGCTGATTCCTTGGGCGTTGAGCCGGTCGGCAAACCAGTTGATCGCTTCGACGCGGGCCTGGTCTTTGGCGTCGTACCAGAGCGGAAACTTGACCCAGTGGATGCCCGACTGGTTGGCCCACTGCGCCAGCATCGTCAGCGTCAGCGTTCCTTCGCCGGTGGGCAAACTCCAGCCGAATTCGCCTTGTTCGGGTCGGGGGACCGTCGCGGCCACGGCCAAACGCAGCTCGTGGTGATAGACATCCACCTGGTCGTGCGAGACCGTCGCCCTCAGACGATAATAGCCCGGTTCGCTGACGGGCAGCGTCCAGCCGGCCTCGGCCACCAGAAAGTCTTTCGGCAGATCGCTGAATGGGTCGCTGGCTTCCGGCGCGCTGGCCACCGGCTGCAATTGCAACCGCTCGTTCGCCAGCATGGCTCCCATCGCGTCGCTCAGTTCGATTTGCGCGTCAGGCACAGCCGCATGGTAGCCAGACACCCGACAACGGACGCGGACCGCTTCGCCCACCGGATAGAGCAGGTGCGGCTGGGCGATCTGCAAGGTCAGCCGCGGCATCTGTGCGAACCAGAGGTCGTCGAACAGCGCCGCGCCGTGCAGGTCTTGTTGTCCGACCGGCTCCAGGTGCAAAGCGATTTTTGCCCAGCGCGCCGCGGGACGCGAACAGGCGACGGGGCCGATGCGCAGCGGAAGCCAGCCCTCGGTGGCGCCGAGCTTTTCCGACTCGATCGTTTCCAGCGGTTGCCGGTTTTGATCGAGAAAGACGATGCTCAGCCATGCCCGGTCGTACCTAAGCTGTCGCGTTTTCAGGCTGGCGTGCAGCACATAATCGTACCGCGGGTCGATGGCGATGGCCGGGCTGTAAGCGGTCGCCGCCCCTCCGTCCAGATCGAACCGCAACGAGTGGCCTCCCTCGTCGGGCGACTCGGGACTGATTTCGATCGGCAGATAGTGCGGAAAGCCGTCTCCGCGGCGCCGCGTCCAGCCGTCGGGCCAATGGTCGTAATCTTCGTCGGCGTTCTGCTCGAAGCCGCATTGATAGAGCATGACCGCGTCGGGATGGCGCGCGACGGTAGCCATATGACCGGCGGCCGCTACAATCAGCAGAGAGGCAAGCATGTTCATCAAAGAGAATATCGGTCGAGCGGCGCGGTGAGGGAGCGGCGCGCCCGATTTTGCCGAGGATTCGTGTCGAGTCGCAGTTAAAAACGTCAGGACCGTTTATGCCGGCCATTCGAGTCGCCGTTCAAGCCCGCAGTGCGCGGACCGCCCTCAAGCGGCTTCTGCCGCTGGCCAAACAGTGGGGCGCCGTCGCCATCGAGCTCGATGCGCGGGGCGACGCCCATCCCCAGGAGCTGTCGCAGACCGGCCGCCGCCAACTGCGAAAGCTGTTCGACGACTTCGAGCTGCGCGTGGCGGCGGTCGGCTTTCGCACGCGCCGCGGTTATGATGTGACCGACGACTTGGACCGTCGCGTCGAGGCCACCAAGGCGGCGATGAAGCTGGCTTACGACCTGGGCGCCTCGTGGGTGGTGAACCAGGTCGGCCGCGTGCCCGAAAAAGCGGACGGGCCGCGCTGGCAGACGTTGGTCGAGGTGCTCACCGACCTGGGAACGTACGCTCAGCGCGCCGGAGCGCTTTTGGCGGCCGAGACCGGCAGCGAGTCGGCCGGCGACCTGGCCCGCTTGCTGGCCGCTTTGCCCGCCGGCACCGTGGGCGTGACGTTGAATCCCGGAGCGCTGATCATCAACGGCTTTTCGCCGCTGGAGGCGGTGACCGCACTGGGCAGCCAAATCGTCTACGTGCATGCCCAGGACGGCGTGCGCGACCTGGCCCAGGGCCGCGGCATTGAAGTGCAGCTTGGCCGCGGCGCGTCCGATTTTCCGGCGTTGCTCGGCGCGCTGGAAGAGCACAACTACCGCGGCGATTGGACGGTGGTCCGCGAAAAGGCGGAGAATCCTCTTGAAGAACTCGGCCAGGCCGTCAGCTTTTTGAAGAGCCTTTAGCGCCGCGCAAGTCGTCCCTCGGAGGGCTGACCGAAGTCATTTGGCGAGGGCCAACGGTTTCTTTTGCGCATGCGCGTCGTCGACGCCGACGTAGACGACCCGGCCCTCGCGGTCGCCCACGATACGCACTGCGTTGAGGCGCTCGCCCCGTTGGACCACAATCGCCATCGTATCTTGCGGTATGAGCGCCACCTGTTGCGATGCGGCCAGACGGTCGAGCGCCGCGGCGTCGTGCGCCGCGGCCGCCCGCGCAAAATGCCGGTACGTTTGGGCATCCGACGCGACCCCGACCAGCTTCTCACGTGCCGACCAGAGATAAACCGTCTGCCCTGGACGGATATCGCCGCCGCCGGCGCCGGGGGCGTCGAAAACGGGCCGCTTGCCGGTGCGTCGCTGGTATTCCGCGTCGGTCAAGCGGCGCGGGTGCGACCATTGAGCATCGCTGCCCGCAACGAACGCCTGCGCCGCATCGTGAGGCAGCCATTGCCAGAAAAGCAGCAGTTCTCTGCTGAGCAGCAAACCGTTGGCGAGCTGCAGGGCGAGCGCGCCGGCGATGACGACTGCTCGCAGGTCGAGTTCCGCGTCGGCCAAGCGTTCCACGGAGAGTGCCGCGGCCAGCGGCATCAAGAACAGCCACAGTCGCGCAACTTCGCCGCGGTTGGTTCCGGCCAGCGCCAACAGCGTGACGCTCAAGGTCCACGCCACACAAACGGCGTCGGCCGATCTCCACGTTCTGGGCCGCGCCAGGCCAGCGACGATTCGCGCAGCCAAAAAAACGGCGGCGGAGATTCCCAGGGCCACGGCCAGCTCCGCCAGGTTGACGAAAATCCACTTCGGATAAGTGCAACCGCAGTATTCATTGAATTCGCGGTTCTTGTTCAGATTCACCAGCCAGCTTTCCCAAGCGCGATGGCCGAAGACCGCGGCCAGCAGCAGCACCACCAGCAGCCATGCTCCGGGCGCGGCAATGACGGCCGCGATGGTAGGGCGACGGCCCTGCACCGTTCGGACCGCCACGAGCAAGGCGCAGACCGCCGCCACCACCAGGTACGAAAGCGAAAACAACATGCCGATGCCGATCAAGGCCCCCGCGCCCGCCGCCGCGCGCCAAGATCGTTGTTCGCTGGCGTAATAGCTGAGCGCCACGATGAGCGTGGCGAAGGCGGGGTAGACGGAATCGACCGACGGAGCGAACAGCGTGGCGGCGGGCACGAGCATCGCCATCGCCATCGCCACCAGGGCTGCCCGACGGCGATTCCGCTGCCGCACCAGCCACGCGATCGGCAGTCCGACCAGCAACGCGGCCAGGCGACTCAAATAGGCGACGGTGGTCACCGCCGCCTGGTCGGCCAGCGGGACGGCCTGCGTGCCGGACCAGTTGCGCAGCGCGCCGGCCAGTTCCGCCGGTTCGATTCTCCAGACGAGTTGGGCGGCTTCGGGACAACGATCGAAGAAACTCAGCAAAGCGCGGTAAACGAGAATCCAGCCGGCGGGGTTCGCGGAGATGTGATTCGGCTCGAACGAGGCGGCCACCTGGCTGTGGTTGGTGAGCACCGACGGCACGTCGGCGAACTCGTCGCGCGCCGCGTGGCGGAACGTGTGAAACAGCGTCGCCCATTTCTGCAGCCCGCCGGGCGCGGCGATTTCCAGGAGCATTTGGAAGCTGCCGCCCGCCACCAAAACTGCGGCCACCGTAAGCAGAAACACACGCCGCGGAGCGCTGTCAATCCACCTCTGCGAATGGACCACCAGACCGATCATGGCCAGGGCGACGGCCGCCGCGGGCAAAAGCGAAAGCCAGGCGGCCATCGGCACATCCCAAGGCCCCAGCCGCGGATACTCGAGCTCGCCGGGCACACCGAGCGGAAACCACCGACCCAGGAAGGCCACGGCAAAGGCCACGGTCGCCATCGCCGCAATGCCTAACGTGGCGAGCGAGATCGTCTGAACGCTTGCTGCTCTCATCGTTGGCCCTTGCCCCGTTGGCCGCGTGAAGCTACAAAAGGAGAATCGGGGCGACAGGATTCGAACCTGCGACCTTCTGGTCCCAAACGAGGGCCAAAAGCCGTCTCGCCCGTCATCACGTTTTGCCGGAAAGCGTTGTGGGGCTTGCCTTTTCGGTTTTAATACATCCATCCATGTTGGGGGTAACTGTCGCCAGAAAAGCCGTTATCGGGACAGGGAAGCGCGTCAAACCGCGTCAAAGCTTCTGGGGGGGCTGATGGCAGAAGGCCAACCGTGGCGAAACGAAAACGGCCGTTTGCACAGGCCCGTCTTTCGTGATCGCCATAGAGGTGGCGAGCCGGGGCGTTACCGATCCCGGCAAAGGCGAGCCTGTGCAAACGGCCGTTGTGCTTCGCATGAATTCCCTCTACGCGGTTGCCCGCTGGTCACGATCTCGACCTTACCAGCGATCGCGGCAATGTCAACAGCCCAGCGAACGCCTACGCGGGCAGTAGACGCACGGCGAGAGCACGTGACTTGGGAGTCGAGCAAGGGCGCGATCCCGCGGCAGGCGCAATCGTGGCGAACCGTTTCGGCGCCTGTCGGCTCGACAGCGGACAAGAGCACCGCTCGCGAACAAGCCACCGTTGCCGAGTTTTCGCGGGCCTTGGGTCCGACAGCGGATCGTCCATCCGCTGCCTTTCGGCCGGAGCCGACGAATCCGGCGGCTGCTGGGCCGCTCGATTCGGCGGCCACGCCAGGTCGCTGTTTTCGTCGGCTGCCGCGGCCGGTTATGATGCTCGATCTTCCAGCCGCGCGGCGCCGCAAAAAGAACGGGGCTCGACGTGAGCCCAAGTTCCGCGAAGAGCGAGCCGGGCCGCCGCTTTGAAAGCGCATTGCGGATCGGCCGGGCGGCGTCTGCATCGTCGATGCAACGTCGCCCGGCCGCGGGGGGGCCGACGCGACGGCGCGCGGCGGCGCTCGCGATCATGCACGTCGCGCCGCCGGCGGCGTCGCGATGGCTGCCACGCCGCGCGGCGACGCGCGCGCGACGGCGACGGCGCCGCGCGGCGCGGAAACGTTACGGCCCGCTCTCCGAGATCGGCCCTGTTGGCCGAACCCTGTGGGGCCTCGTCGCGCTGGCCAGGTGAATCGCGGTGGCGACGATCACGGCGCAGAGCAGCACGTAGACCAGGAGCGCCAGGCCAAACGGACACGGCTCCGCCTGGGTCGCTCCGCTGGGCTTCGAGGCGCGGGCGGGCCGCCGCTGTGGCTTTGCTCTCGGGGCGGGAACCATAAAGAGATTATCGGCCGGCATGGTCGACGGTTTTCTGCCGAATACCTCAATCCCATCGCGGGGTTGCGAATTGCAAATCAGAAAGCGATCACGAAAGCACGTCGCGAATCGCGCTCAGGGCGTCGATCACTTTGTCGAGAACCTTCGCCATCTCGGCGCGGGCGGCCTCGCGGTAGGCCAAGTCGCGATACACGTTCCGCGCCGGCGAGCGATCGGCCTCTTGTCGTTCGATGTCGGTGCGAGGATTTCGCGACGGCGCCGCCTCGCGGTCGGACGATTCCGGCGTCGGCTCTTCATGGCGGTTGTCGGCCACGCACCGCTGATGTCGCGGTCCGATCTGACGCGAGAAGTAGATTTTGTCGCCTGGCTCGATCGAGCCGCCACACTGGCTGCACTCTCCCGGCAGCCGGGCCGTGATAAGTTTCCCGTTGTCGATCGCTTGCGTGGCCATTTGGTTTGCTCCCGAAAAGTTCCCTGTCAAAATCCCTTATACAGGCAAATCGACAAGCGCGCCAGCGAAACTGTTCACTCGCCGCATCGACGCGGGCCCGGCAGCAGGCGTGCCGCGGGGTGTCGCGAGCTCAGCTCGCGGAAGCGATCGTACCAGACCAGCAGCTCGGCATCGCTCTTCAGCTCGAGATCGCCGACGTCAGACTCCCCCGCCAGCTCGCGACGGATCATCAGGTCGATGCGGTTCAGAATTACGTCGCGCAAGGTCATGGGTCGCGATGAGGGATGAGAGAAGCCTACGCCGCGCAAAAAAGTGTCGGCGCCGGCTGGTCCGGCAGAGACCGCGCCTCGCGGCGCCGGAACCCTGGGGCTGGCGAGCAAACAGGCAAGAAACTGCATCGAAGCCAGAAAAGGCCGCTGGCGCACGGGAAAAACGCAGCCTCGCATAGCTCCGCCGGCGCACAAACTGCCGGTCGCCAGCGGAAACCGCCGGTCGGGGCCCAGCGGCGACAGAAAGTGCCGACACGAGCGGCGAGTCACCCCTCACCGCCGTGCCGGCAAACGTCCAAACGCTTCGCGCAAGCCTATCAAGTTCCGCAGTCCGTTCCACCCGACGCGCTGGATTCTTTGGCCACAGCGCGAGACCGCGGTTTCCGGCCGCAAAACCTGTAAACAACCGGTCGTTAAATTTGCGCCGCGGCCGCCCCGATGCCGGGACGGGTGTATATTTACGGGTGAAAGCCATCGGCTACGTTCGGGTCTCGACGGAAGAGCAGGCCAGCGAAGGTGTCAGCCTCGCCGCACAGCGGGCCAAGCTGATTGCGTATGCGTCGCTCTACGAGATCGAGTTGGTCGAGATTATCGAGGATGCCGGTGTCTCGGCAAAATCGCTCGACCGGCCCGGGCTGAAGCGAGCTCTCCAAAAACTCAAAGCGGGCGAGGCCGAAGGGCTGCTGGTGGCCAAGCTCGACCGCCTCTCGCGGTCGGTCGGCGATTGGGACACGCTCATCAAAGGCTACTTCGGCGAGCGCGCCGGCAAGCAACTCTTTTCGGTGTCCGACGCGATCGATACGCGCACCGCAGCCGGCCGGCTCGTTTTGAACATCTTGATGTCGGTCGCGCAATGGGAGCGCGAAGCGATCGGCGAACGAACTCGCGACGCGCTGCAGCACAAAACCAGCAAAGGCGAGAGAGTAGGGCGGGTCCGCTACGGCTACAGTCTCACGCCCGAGGGCGAAATGGTCGAGGACCCGCGGCAGCAGGCCGGACTGCGGCGGATGCGGGAGCTGCGGGCCTGCGGTCTGAGCTTGCGGGAAATCGGCGCCAAGCTGGGCGAGGAAGGTTTTGCGACGAAGGACGGCCGGCCGTGGCAGGCGGCCACCGTGAAGCAGATTCTGGATCGACGCTAGGCGGCGTCGCGCGCAGTCTGCGCGGCAAGCTGAGCGGCGGCCTCGTCCATCAGGGCCTGCAGCTCCGCAATCAGCGATTTGAGATCGGCGGCGCCGCGTTTGAGCCGAATGGTTCCCGACTTCAGCTTGATGATCTTCTTGAGCTGCTTGCGTGCCTTGGCCTTTGTTTTTCTTGGGGGCCGCTGTTCGGCGACCGCCTTCGCAACCTCCGGGCCGCTCGGGCCGCGGGGACCGGCGGCGGCCATCGCTTTTTGCAGACAGACCGCCTGCTCGTCTTGGGGCAGCCGAGACAGCTGCAAGGCAGCATTCAAGCTGAGCGAGTCGGAAACCTTACGGACGTTCTTCATCACGCCCCAGCCCGTGATGAGCTTCAGCGCATGCCGCTCCTTCATGTCGGTCCAGCGGTCCGCCAGGTATTGCGAAAATGATTGGGCGACGTGCCTGTACAGTCGGTCGCGGTGGATCTCACTCAAGGCCTCGGCCGCCTTCAACCAGGCCGTGTGATAGTAGACCGCCAACTTTTTCTCCAAGCGGGTGAGCCGTTCGAGCTCCGATTCCGGTGTCGGCGCGGATGCCGACTTGCCTGGGGCCGGCGGGTCTGCGGCGCCGGCCGATTTTGGCGCGGGCACCGCCTGGGCGGCCTTGGCTGTCGGCGCGTTGTGTGGCGCGGGAACGCGCTGGGCAGACTTTCCGTCCTGCAAAAAAGTTGCGTCATGCGGGGCGATTCCCGGCGATGCGGCGCGCGCCGACTTGGTTGTCTTTGACTCTTCGACGGTTTTGCCGGGCGACAGGCGCGGACGGGCCGGCGGCAATGTCGAACTTCGGTCCCCATTTGCGTTTTTGGTTTCCTCCGGGTTGCGTCCGAAGATGGCGACCATGCTTGGGTTCCGTCCGTGGGTTGGCGTTCGTTTCGTCGGTCCGCCATGTCATGGCGTAACCGTTTTCTTTGATCGGTCGAAGTGCTGGCCCGCGGTGCAGGATACTGCGGATGGCCGCCCATGTCGGACTCGCCGACAAGCCGACGCCGATCGTCGGAATCGGACGCCGCGAGCGCCTCTGAATGCCGCAAGCACGCTGCAAGGCGACAAGTTTGCCTACGGGTCTGACTCAGGGTGCAGCTTGTCGGCCGCTTCCCGCCAAATTTTCGCCGTGCCCTCCGTCATCCGGCCGACGCCCAGTCGCCTGCGCCAGCGGGACACCAGCTTGCGGTCTACGCCCCAGTAATAGGCGATGGCCTGCGCGTCGGGCGTTTGCAGCAGGTCGCCGGGGTGACGGAAAGCCGCACGCGAACTACCTGAAAACCTTGTCGCTCCGCGTCGGCCTGCACGGCCGTCAGCAGGGCGAGATAGCCGAGGTAAGTGTCGACGGCGGGCGGGACGACCAGGCGCGACCACTCCGCAAAGTCATGTTCGGGAAACTCCCACAAGCAAACGCGGTCGATCACTTCTGCATCGCCTCCCACAAGGCCCGCACGGAGGGATATTCAGCTTCCATGACTTGCCGCGCGCGGTCGAATGCTTCCATCGACCACGGCGGCTTGGCCGTTGAGCCAGAGCTCGTAGAGGTTGTCGCCGGCGGCCGCCTCGGGACCGAGGCGGAGCACGGCCGGCACGACCAGCACATTGCCGACCCAACGCGCCGCGGCCCGAAGCTCCGTCTCGACGGCGCGCGACAAACGTGCGATGCGGCCGGATTCTTCCCGCACGCCGAACACCAGCGTGTCGGCGCCATACAACGCGCGGCGGCAATCGCCGGCGACGGCCAGCAGGGCCCATTCGAACCACTCGACGCTGGCCCGCGTTTGTCCGCTCTCGATGCCGTCGATGATCGCTTCGTACTCTTGAAGCTTCATGCTTCCACCGCCTTTCCCGCGGCGCCGGCATCAGCGGCTTCGACGACGGCGCGATATAGATCCGCACCGTGGCAACCTGAGTACTTGCTCAGCCACTCGCGGGCCTTGTCGGCCGTGATGCCGGCGGACGTGGCGTAAGTCAGTGCCCACCGTCGGGCCAGGTCAGCCGGGGCGTGGTAATGGGTGCGGTAGTCGTCGTGCCCAAGAAAATCCTGCCTGACCACGCGCGTTGGCCGGCGGCCGTCTGACCGACGTGGAACCGGTCGGCGCCGTCGACCAGCTCCGCCTCCGGGGCGAACGTGCATTCGCTGCGATCGGTTGGCCCGACGCTCGATTGCAGCAGGCCGGCCAGCAGCTCCGCCTTGCGGGTCCGGCGCAGATCGGCGGCGGCCTGGGCCTGCTGGGCCGCTTTCGCCGCGGCGGCCGCTTCCCGCTCCGCGACCAGCTCCGCCAGCTCGGCAGGCAATTCGGCCGAATCGTCGCCCATCATCAGGCGATGACGGAGCGACCAGCCTTCACGCGCCAGCCGGCGGTCCGCATCACGTCTTGGACGGCCGCCACGGAAATGTACCAGTTCCAGTTCATCGGATTTTTTTTCAAGAGTTCAGGGTTCAGGGTTCAGGCAGCAGACTGCGGTCCAGAGAAGAGGCCACCGGTACTTGACCGGGCACCGCCCGGCAGGCGACAATCTCCTTCGGCCGGGAAGCCCGACAACCAAATCGATCACGCGGCCCCGCGCGGCGACAGGCTTCCCGGCCTATGCTCGCGCGGGGCCGCTGTTTTTGAGGGAGACCCAGAAAATGAACTGCGCTCTGCTTTGCACCTTATTGCTGTCCGCGCAGCTCGACCGCGATTCCGCGAGCGCGGAGGTGAAAGCGTACCTGGACGCCGCGGATCGCGAGCTCGACTCCCGTAAGGCGGCCATGGCGGAGACGATCAAAGAACTCATGAATCAAGCGAAGAAAATGCACTCGACGAACGTGGTCGAGCTCAATCCAGCGGCGGCGAAAAAGAACCGGTCAACGCAGATCAAGCTGCTGAAAGAGAAGATCAAGGCGCTGGACACCGGCCACGTCTTCTGTGCGCCACGCCTCGATCGAGACAATCTCGTCGTCGGCCAGCTTGGGCGTGCGGAATTTCAGCGATCGCCGATCGAGTCTCCGCATCGGTGGAGCGGGAAAATTCTCCAGATCCTTGACGGAGAGAACTTGCTATTTGAGCACGCCGGCAAGACATTTTGGATTTGCGGTAAGAAGACCGCCAACGTCGGCGACGGGGAAACGGTCGAGATGACGGGTAGCTTCGTCGTTGAAGCGTCAAGAACCTATACGACCGTCGTCGGCGGCAGCAAAACGGTGCAGGTGCTCAAAGTCTTCTCAGAGGCGGAAGTCCTTCCTTACCTGCCCGCAGCCCAGCAGGCTTCTTTCCTGGCTGAGCCCGGTGACGAGATCATTGAAGGGTTGAAGGGCGCCTCGGGGAAAAAAGGTGGCCGCGAAAACGCGAAGAAGTGACGTGCGGGGCACGGCGGGCATCCTCCAGCGCGTGCCACAGATGGCCGCGCGCGTTGCCGACGGCGATGGCGTTGTGAATCAAGAGAGTACCCGCCTTTCGATTCGGGCCACGTGATCGCAGTACGTGGCTGCGTCGAACTGCCGCCGCGTGCAATGCACTTCACAGGCGGCGTCGATGATCGGCGGCAGCAGGGCCTCGGCACGATCGGCCACCGTTCTGGCACGCGCGCGATAAGGCGGTTGCCACAACGCCCGGCGGCAGTCGCCGGCGACGGCCAGCAATGCCCATTCGAACCACTCGGCGCTGGCGCGCGTTTCTCCGCTCTCGATGCCGTCGATGATGGCTTCGTATTCGTGAAGCTTCATGCCTGCAGCTCCTGGCCGGCGTCGGCCTGGGGCCGGGGCGGTTCCGCTTGCGGAGCAAGCGGGCTACCGGCCTCGGCCTCGACCACGGCCTGATACAGATCCGCCCCGTGGCAGCCGGCGTATTTCGAAAGCCACTCGCGGGCCTGGTCGAGCGTGATGCCGGCAGAATTGGCGTAGGCCAGTGCCCAGCGGCGGGCCACGTCGGCCGGGACAAACCAGTACGTGCGATAGTCGTCGTAGCCCGTGTAGTCCTGCCTGACCACGCGCTCGCCGACGGCGGTCTGGCCGACGTAATACCGGTCGGGGCCGAGGAAGAGCGGCCGCAGTCGGGCGAGGAAATGCTGGAGGTCTTCAGCCGCTTCGCCGCACTGCACAACGCGCGGCTCAAAGCCGGCGGGGCACAACCCGCAGCTTGATCTCCCGGCCGCGCAGCAACAGCCGGCGGTGCCCCGTGCGCTCGTTGTGCTGGTACGAGCCGAGCATGGCCGCCTCGGCCTCGCTCGTCATCGGCATTTCGGTGGGCACGGCCGCCCGGTTCGCCTGCAGCCAGAACAGCAGCCAGCAGAACGGACCGCGGTCGAGGTGCTTGACGGCGGCCATCACGGCCGCCAGTTCATCGGTGTCGCCGCGCGGCGCGACCACCACGATCTGCCGCTGCCCGAAGCGGTTGACCAAATAGAACGGCGGGCTTCCCTGGGGCGCCGGCTGCTTGGGGATGCCCACCCAAAGCGAACCGATGAACGCGCAGAAAAGCAGCCCGCAAAAAATCAAACATCCTCGTCGCATGCCACCGGTCTAACCCGCCGCGCGGCGCAAGTCAACAAGCATGTCCGTCGCTGCAAGCCTCAACATCCTGGTCGGCATGGACACCCGCGGCCTGACGCACGGCGCGGGCACGGGCGTCAGCGCGCTCAAAGGCCTGGACCTGGCCGCGCCAGCCGGCGGTCCGCATCACGTCTTGGACGGCCGCCACGGAAATGTACCAGTTCCAGTTCATCGGATTTTTTTCAAGAGTTCACGGTTCAGGGTTCAGGCAGCAGACTGCGGTCCAGAGAAGAGGCCACCGGTACTTGACCGCGCACCGCCCGGCAGGCGACAATCTCCTTCGGCCGGGAAGCCCAAACCGATATCGAACATGCGGCCCCGCGCGGCATCAGGCTTCCCGGTCTACGCTCGCGCGGGGCCGTGTTTTTTCGCGCCGATCATGCCACCGAAGAGCTCGGCATTCTGCCAACACTGCCAACGCGACACGCTGCACGAGCAGCAGACGGAAGAACTGAGTCACATCCTTCACCTGTTGATCTCGCTCTTCCTGTGCGGCCTCTGGCTGCCAATCTGGATTCTGATGGCGCTTGGGCAGAGCAACCGCAACGCGCGCGCCCCGTGGGTGTGCCAGGCCTGCGGTAGCGTATGGTTCGATCCGGATGCCGAAGCCGTGGCCGAGGCGCGACGCGAGCGGCGCCGCCAGCAGCTTCGCCAAGCGGGGCGCCTGGCCGCACGCGGATCGCTTTCGGCGTCGAAGGCAACTGCGAATGCTGTGACCTCTCTGACGGCCGCCGGGGTCGAAGGCGGGATTCGCTTGGCGCGTGCGGCGCCCAAGCTTCCAGGCTCGATCGACCGCGGCCTTCGGCGCGCCGCCGGCGAAGGCAACACGATACTCCACTACTTTTTTCGACTCCTGACGGTAGCCGTACTGTGCGCCGCAATCGCCGCCCTCGTCGCGGCCGCCTGAGCGGCGCTCGGGAACGTTGCGCGCCGGGCTGGCCACGGATGCACACGGATTTGCACGGATTATAGAGCGATCGATCCGCGATGGTGACTCAGCACGCGGTTGCGTATCGAACCACCGTGGCCCGCAGTGCCCATCGACCCGCGTTGCGCAACGTCAGCACGCGGCCCGTCTGGCAGACGTCAGCACGTGGCGCGTTGTTCGTGGTGACTGACGTGGCGGCGATGGTAACTCAGCACGCGCTGGGTATCGTCGCATCGAACCACCGTGGCCCGCACTGCCCATCGACCCGCGTTGCTTGTGCCCAACGTCAGCACGTGGCCGGCCTGGCAGCCGTCAGCGCGTGGCGAGTTGCTCGTGGGTGACTGACGTGGTGGCGGCGTCGTCAATGGTGACTCAGCATATTGGCCGGCTGGCCGGGGGGGGCGATTTTTGGCCGCTTTCGCCGGCGTAGACCAGTTCGTCGCGGTAGCGGCGCCTTGCCCGCGTGCTCTCTAATGCGCCGCGGCGGAGGCACTCAGTCGCGGGCCTCACTTTGAGCTCCTAAAGCCTTCTCAACGCTGATGATCGACTCCCGCTGCTGGGCTGCTATCTTCTTGCACGCGGCATCCGCCTTGTCGGCGTCAACATCGGAACCTAAGCGGACAAAGTCCGACCGGTTATTGACGTCGAGTTGCGCGATGCCAAAGCTCAAGTCGATCTGCTTCAGCATGAAGGCAATCTGTCCGTTCGGGTCTGTCCCCGCTGGCGCGTCGGGAATGCGTGTGTAGAGATCGAGCGCCACGTCGCACCTCTGCTTGAACTTAAGCGGCGAAGGAACGAGCGTGAGCAGTTTGGCCACAGCCCTGCACTCGTCCAAATATGTCCGCACGGCGGCGACATAGGCGCGTTCTGCCGCACTCGGCGCTGGCTTGGCTTCCGCCTTCGGCGGCGCAGCCGTGTGCGTTTCCTTGGCGCTCTGAGCGCGCCTTAGCTGCTTCTCCGTTTCAACTAGGCGGACGTCGAGGCCTTCTCGTGCGTCGAGCAGCCGTTCGACCTCCGCCGCGCTCTTCTCGGCAGCGTTTTGCGCCGCCGTGATCGAGGCGTTGGCCTTTTCGACTGACGCGGTGAGCGCAGCGTTGGCCTGCTCAAGCTCTTTGATTTTTGCGTCCTTCGCGCCGGGCCGATTCGTCGCTGCCGCCAGCAGCAGGGCGCCGATCATGCCCGCGGCAAAGCCTCCCAGGCAGAAAAGAACTCGCGACATGGCCAGCTCCAAAGAAAGCGGCCCCGCGCGAGCGTAGGCCGGGAAGCCTGTTTGCCGCGCACGGTCGCATGTTTTGGTGTTGGCTTCCCGGCCGATGCCAATTCTCGCCTCCGTGGCGCCGCCGGTCAAGTATTTGAGCGCGCCAAGCGCGCACGTTTTTCCGCAGGTTTTTGCGCGACGAGGGTCCACAGTGCCCGCGTTGCTCATGGGCGGCCCATCGGCCTGGCAGACGTCCGCGCGTGGCGCGTTGCTCGTGGGCGACTGACGTGGCGGCGTCGATGGTGACGCAGCACGCGGTTGGGTGTCGTCGGGTCAACGGCTCGCCCGAGAAGATTGCGCGTTGGCCACGCGCCGAAATGACGCGGCTGCTGGACCTCGAAACGAGCCAATTCGGTGTCGCCGACTGTCATGGTTTGCTTTGGAACGCCGACAAAAATTTCTTGCCGCGATAGCGGCCCGGCAACGATTGACCGCCGGCGCCGACGAGGCGAAGATGGGCGCGGCCGGGAAGCTAAACGAAACACATGCGGCCCCGCGCGGCAACCGGCTTCCCGGCCTACGCTCGCGCGGGGCCGCGTTGTTTTGGGGAGCGGGCGATGCCCCTTACCACCGCACTCTGTCAATCGTGTTGGCAGCCCTTTAGCTGCTACTTGGACGGCAGCGAAGCGGTCTGTCGCTGCCCGCACTGCGACGCCCTGACGCGAGTCGTGCCGTTCGCCGGCCAGGCGGCGCCCGTCGCGCCGCCCGAGCCCGCCGCGCCGCGGTCGGCGAATCCCTGGCCGCGGCCTGGTGCTGATGGTGTGTGGGGCGAGACGGTACGAACGATGCGCCGAGGATGTCTGATTACCGCTGGCTTGCTGTTTTGTGCGCTGATTGGCTCGACCTGGCTGGCCCTTCGGCCGCGAACGGAGCCCCAACCAGGCGCGCCGTTCTACGTGACCAACCGCTTCGGCGAGCGGCAGATCGTCGTCGTGGCGCCGCGGGGCGACACGGACGAGCTGGCCGCCGTCAAGGTCGCGATCAAGCACCTCGATCGCGGCAAGTTCTGCTGGCTGCTGTTCTGGCGGCAGGCCGATCGGCTGCTTGTCCCGACCGAAATGCCGATGAGGGACGAACAGGCGGATGCGATGCTCGGCTCCTACCTGCGCAACGACCGCACCGGCTTTCAGCGGCTGCTGCTGCACGGCCGGGAGATTCCGCTGGATTAGGCGAGCGAGCCTTGGGCCGCCACGCGCGCGTTATGCAAGGGCCGATGATGGCCGCGCGGTTGTTCGGCCAACTCGCGCTTCGGCTTCGCCGCGCTGCATAACGCGCGCGTGGCGGCCCAAGGGAGGGGGAAGAGTACGAGAGCCGCGGCTGAGCTTGCTTTCCGCGTCGGGGGATACCCCCCTGTTTCAAAACCTGCGAAAAAACGTGCGCGCTTGGCACGCGGTCTACGCCGCGCGCGACCCTCAAAAATCGCCCCCCCCCCGGTCGAACAGCGGGAGAAGGATCTGGCTGTTCGGCTTCGCCGCGGCGAGCCGCCGCATTCGCCCGCGTCGCGGCGGGCCCGTTCGCGAGCACGACGTTGCGTTCCCGCCGCGCCTCTGGGCCTAACCGGGATTGCCGGCGGCCACGGGACCGCTCGCGACCTGGCGAACCAGGCTGCCGGCGCTGCGACGGGCAAAGTGCGGCACGGGGTTGCGTCGTCGCCGTCGCCGTCGGGGCTCACGATGAGCCCCGCGCATGCCAAGGCCACGCCGTTCGCTTCGGACAATCTGCGCCTACCGTTGCTTGGTCGGGTGTGGCCTGCGGACTAGAATGGGTTGATGCCCAGACCACGGCGGTGAATCCATGGCTATCGCAGACAACGGCCCGGCCGCCGCCACGTTTGCCTTTACGGTCATTCTTGAGGGACTGGACGATATCGGCGAAGATTTGACGAACCGGCTGTTTGAGGCCGGCTGCAGCGATGCCTCGCTCGGCTGTTGTGACGGCGTCGTGTCGCTCGAATTCGACCGCCAAGCCGTGTCTCTCGCGGACGCGATCGGCAGCGCCGTGAGGGATATTACGGCGGCCGGCTGCTTGCCGGCCCAAATCACGCTGGACCGGGACGGCGATTGAGATGCTCAGCGTGCTTCGTCGGGCCTGGCTTGCAAGTCCCGATCGATGGCCGCCACCATCTCCGCGTCGCCCCTCTCCATCGCTCGGGCCCGGATCTCGGATAAGAGCGCGTCGTGTCCCTGCAGGTCTTCAGGTCCGGTCGTCGTTTTTCCTTGCCGTTTGGCCATCGTTGTTGCCTCGCGTTCGGTCATCGTTTTTCCGTTGCGTTGCTGGTACACAAAACAAACTCCAATCCAAAACGCCCCTACGGGAAAAAGCCGGTTGAACTGCCGCCGTGAATCACGTCCTGTCGGCGTTTGCCATCCGGCCAGGTGCGGCCGTCGCGGCGCCGCCGGGGCCTGCACGCGACGCGCTCTTTCGGGAGCGTGCCGGCCGCGGCCGATAGCCGATGAAGCGACCGCAGATTTTGCAGGTCGATCGGACCATGCCGCCCGGCGCCGGCCCGTCGAGATAGTTGGCCGGGTTGTTGTGGGGCGAACAGAAACGCACGGCCGCGGATTCGCTTGGCCTGGGGCCTTCGTCGCCGGAGGGCAGCCCGGCGAGAATCTCCGCGTGGTGCGCTCGCAGCCAGTCCCACAGAGCACCGCTATCGCCGGGCGAATGCGCCTCGAACAGCAGCTCGTCTCCGTCCCGCCAAACTGAAACGCCGCGCCGGCCCAGCTCGTCAAGAATTGGGCTCATCGGTCAGGGCCTCCCGTTGCGTAACCGTGCGGCGTGTCGATCGCAGGCGGCGAAGGCCGCCCCGCGGCGGCGGTGTCGCGAAAGAATCGACCAGCACCGTCGGCCGCCCAAATCGGCCAGGTGCAGCGCGTACCAGGTGTCGGGGCGGATGCCGAACCGGCTGCGACTTCTGACCACCCGGTAACGGCCGCCGCGGTCGCGCCAGATCCAGCGATCGGCCACGATCGTCGTCTCGCGTCGCGGGCGGCGCGACCACGCCGGGCCACCCGCCGGTTGCCTGAGTTTGAGATTGGCGCGCATATTTCGCTTCACCTTTTTGGCCGGTCCGGCTTTGGAAACCGCCCCTCGTCCGGCACGACGCCGAGCGACCGTTCGAGCTCCTTGATTCGCGGGATTCGGTAGAACTGCACGGCGCTCTTTTGTTCGCTCCAAAGGCCATGCTCGCGCAGCCTGGCCTCCCCGCAGGTGGCGAGCTGCTTTTTAATTGCGCCGCAAAGCGTCGCCCATCGTGCGGTGCTTTCGAGCACGCTTTCAAACTGGGCGCGAGATAACGGCCCGCGGACCGCTAGCAAGGCGAAGCTGTCCGGTAGCCAAGGGCAGTCATCCTTCCGGCCGTACTTTCCTTCGATGCGATCGCGTTGGCGAAGGAACTCAACGCCATCGGCCGTCGCGTCAACGTTCCCCTGTCCTGAATTTCCTTCGACGTTCCCGGAACGTTCTGGAACGTTAGGAACGTTAGAAGAGATCTTACTACCAGGAACGTTAGGAACGTAGGAACGTTCCAACAACTTCCGTGCCGTTGGCTGACTGGTGGCGCGTCGCCTGGCCTCGATTCGCGCCGCAAGTGCTTTTGCTTCCGCGTCTTCGGCCGGCGGAACTTTTTCTTCGCACGGCCCGCGCGGCTGCGCACTCGCGGTGCGCACCGGCGGCGCGCACTCGCGGTGCGCACCATCGGTGCGCACCGCCGGTGCGCACTCCTGGTGCGCGTCCGATACCACGTCGAAACAACGCCTTTCGTGGTCGCGCTTCAGCTCAAACAGCGTTTGCTGTGCATCGGACGGGGCGCCGCGCCGCATGCCGACTTTGAACTCGCCGCTCAGCCGGCCGGCCGGCAGTGCGGCGAGCCCGGCCTTCTCCAGCCGGCGTAGCGCCTTGCGGATGTTGCTGGCCGAATTGCCCGGACCGCTGAACTCCGTCCCGAGGCAAGATAGCGATGTGCTGACGATGCCCGGTTCACCATGGCATGCTCGCCAAAAGTGAATGAACAGGCGGCCGGCGAGAGTCTCGCGGCCGGCCGCGTCGGGCCACAGCCTGGCGTCGCGCAGGATCTGCTGCGCGTCGTGCTCGAGCGGATCGACGACGGGAAGGCCGTCCGGGTTGAACAAGGCGACGTCCATGCCGGCGGACTCCTATGCTGTTATGGCCTCGGACGGCCGCGGCGGCCGGCCATGGACTTCCGCCCGCGCGATCACCACATCGGCCGGTGCGCGGATTCTCAACCGGGTCCGGTCCGGCAGTATCTCGACGACCTGCACCACGGCCACGACGCGCCCCTCAACCTCGATCACGACTTCTTCGCTTTGGCGACGCGAAACAACGAGGCCGCCGTTCGGCAGGCCCGGACTTAGAAAGTCCATCGTCAAAAACCCTCCATGCTTGGGAACGCCCGCTTCTCACAAGGCCCCGCTGCCCCCGACAAACCTACGGCTCCGTGTCGTCGAGCTTCTGGTCGACCAGGCGTCGGCGGTGGGCCGCCGAGACGACGGCCGGCGGCGGCGCGACGGATTTCGAAGGCGACGTTGCTCGCCGGCAGAAAGCCAGGCACGCGGCGGCAAACTTGCTCGCCCGGTAGATCGATCACGCGCAGTGCGGACGGCGCCGGCCGCAAGTGGCCCGGCTGAGCGTAAGGGCCGCTGGCGCTTACTCGCCGCCATTCGTGTTTTCGGCTATGATACATTTGCTCGGTTTTCGCCGCGGGCCGGCGCCCCGTCAGGGAGCCGGCCCGCGGCTTTTATGCTGGCTTCCAATGCCCGCTTCTCACGGCGCCCCGCTGCCCCACAAACCTACAGCCCCATGTCGTCGAGCTCCTGGTCGACCAGGCGTCGGCGGTGGGCCGGCGCGACGGCGGCCGGCGGCGGCGCGACGGCCTGCGGCTGCTGGGCCGCCAGCCAATCGAGCACGTCGCGACCGCGGACCCGCCAGACCTTGCCGATGCGTGTCGCCGGCAGGCGCAGCAGCTCGCCGCCGACCGCCACGCCGTGGCGTAGGTGCCGCTCCACCGTGCGCGGCGAAACACGCAGCGCGTTGGCGAGCTGAGCGATGCTGTAGAGCCCGTCCGGCTCGATGGCCGGTACCCGGCCAGGTCGCACGTCGATCAAACTCGAAACTCCAAGGTCTGTTGCCCGGAGTTTGAGTTTCCACGCGCTCGAAGCGCCCACTAATTCGCTGAACTAGGCGGTGCCCGATTGACCCCAAAAACCGCTGGAAATACGTGATTTCTGAGCGCAAAAAAATGGCCCGGCTTGCTGGCCGGGCCCTTGACACGGG
Source organism: Pirellulales bacterium (assembly GCA_035533075.1). NCBI lineage: Bacteria > Pseudomonadati > Planctomycetota > Planctomycetia > Pirellulales > Pirellulales bacterium. The sequence continues at coordinate 83,133 of DATLUO010000215.1, forward strand.
TCTGCGCCCACAAAATCCGCGAATTAGTGGGCGCGTCGTTTCTTGCGAGTGGCCTTGTCGACGATGTTTTTGACGGTCCCCCTCGGCATTTGCCCGAATGCATTGCCCAGGTCCGCGAAGTTCTTGTATTCGCCGGTCTGCCAGGCCTCAACGATTCGGCGGTTGCGCTCTTGCTTCGCGGCGTCGACCGGCCGTCCGCGTTTGCGACGTCGATTGTGTTCGAGCATTGCCTCGGCCGCCGGGGGGAGCAACCCGGCAGCGCTGCTGTTTGCATGCGCTTCGCCCTTTGACTCGGCGGCGATCGCCGGCGCCGCGGCCATTGTTCCGCTGGTGCGAACTACCGACCGGCGGCTCCGTGCAACAAGGCCAACGGCCTTACGGTATGCGGACGCCTTTCCGCGCGGTGGGGCCGGCAAAACGCAATCGAGAAACCACAGTACGGCACACGGCGTCGCGTCCATTAGTTCGGACGTAGCCGGCCTTGCCCGTGCCTTGTCGCGGAATTTCCACGCGAGCGGCGACTTAGGCACCCACATCCTTGCACCCTTCATCACCACGCCGCGGCGTCCCCAGCAGCCTCTCAGTTTTCCCTGTTTCGCTGTGCTCGGCGCGTCCCCGATCTCGCGAATTGCTTCCAAGAGCCAGCCGTCAAACGCGTCGAGCAGCCCAAGCTCCCGCGCCCTACATCGCAACGGGCTAAGGGTCACCGGCGCATCAAACGGATTCCCTTCGATGTTCCGCACACGTTCAAGGGCCTTGTTCCGCGTTGCATGCTCCGCAAAACGAAGCATGTTGGACTTCACCTTCTCGGCGCCAAAGCGGTCTCGCCCTTGGCCGAATTCCCCAGCGCCGATGCGCTGCGCCGATGACTTCGATATGCCCAACTCCGTAGCGACGTCGACTATCCGTTTGCCTTCAGCAAGCATGGACCTTGCCACGTCCGATTGGCGAACGCGGCTTGCGTAACGCTCTTGCCAGCCGGCATCGTCGCCGAACAGGCGGTCCCACGCGGCCGAATTCTTCGGGACGTTTCTCCCAGCCTCGGCCTCGGCGATTGCATCGACGAGGGCTTGGCGGCAAGTAGCATCCCGTTGCCACCGTTTGAACGTCGAACGCGAAATGCGTGCGGCGTCGCAAATGGCGTTCGGCGTCAACTCGTCGCGCATTTTCACGACCCATTCTGGGACGATCAGCCAAGTTTCAGGCCCGGGGGCGCCGTAGTGCCAACCAACGAACTCTGCCGTTTGCTCAGGCGGGAAGGATCCGTCCGAGAACCACGAGTCATAGTGCGACCGCTGCCCCGGCTGGAGAATTTCGCGCATCACGGCCCCAAAATCCCACGCTTTCGTTGCCGCCTTGATGTCCGAATCGCTGGCCAGGTTGACGTCTGGTGGTAGGTCGGCGCCGGCCAAGAACCAGGCACGGAAGTATGGGACGTTTCTGAAACGGCGAAGCATCCTTCGTGCGGCGTCCCTTTCCGCCGTCGTTCGCAGCACTTTTAACGTCGCCTCATGGCCGCCGCCGGAGGCGCCGGCAAGCAGCTCTCGTTGCGCGAGTGCTCGACTGGGAAGCACAAGAAGTGTTTTCCCGTCGCCCTGGTAAACGCCGTAGCAAATTCGCGCGCCGGTCTCTTTGGTCCGCACGGTTCCCTCCTATCCGATCTGCCGCGCGATTTCGGCGGCCTTGTCGAAGTCACGTTGGGCCTTGGCCTTCTTGTCGAGATACCGCTCCGTCGTGCGGGCGTCGGTGTGGCCCAGCGCGGCGCGGGCCGCGTCGATGCCGAACTGGCTTTCCACTTCGTCGGCCGCGCTGTGCCTGAGCTGATGCAAGTGCCAGTACGGCGAGCCCACCGATTCGAACCAGGCCCGCTTGGGCGTCCAACAGTAAACCGTCGTTGCTTTCTTCGCCCCCCTTGCGTTTCCGCTTCGGTTTGGGCGGCAGCTTGTGTCCGCGTGACTCGGCCAGCTTGCACAACGCCCGTTTGAGCGCACGGGCCAGGGCGCCGTGATCGTACGGTTTGCCGGCCCGACAGGACCGCCCCATGCGATCGTGGCCGAAACAGTAATCGTCGGCGTCGCGGTCCAGGTACGGCCGCAAAACCCCTTGCGCCTCGCGGCCGATGTACAAGCGGCGCTCCAGCCCCTTGTGTTCCGTCTTGTGGCCTTCGACCTTGAAATACCAGACTTCGCCGGCGTCCGGCTCGCCGGTCGGCGCCGTCTGGGCCTGCGCCGCCTGCCCCGTCTGCCCCGCCTTGAAACGGGCGATCGACAGGATGTCTGGCGATTCGCCGTCGCCGTCGGCGGCCGGCGGCGGTGGCGACGGTGGCGACGGCGACGCATCGACCAGCCGACGACAACGGCCGTCGGCGCTCACGACCATCAAATCCCGCGGCCGCAAGGCCAGCGGCTCGCTGGGCCGGCAGCAGGTCAGGCGGATGAAGCGCAGCACGTCGGCCGCCAGCTCCGGCAGGAAGGGGAGCGTCTGGTCGACGATGTCGTCGGGCACGGGGGGCACTTTTTGGCTGGGCCTGGCCCGCGTCCGCCCATCGATGAGATTCTTGACCAGCATCAGGGCGCCGGCCACGGATTCGGGTACCAGCTTATTCTCTCCGCCCCAGCGGAACATTTCACGGACTTGCCGTACCCGTTCGTTGACCGTGCTGACACAGCTTTGCCGTTCGTCGATGAGCATGTCGCGATACATTTTTAGTTTCACCTGGTCGAACAGCGCGACCGGCAGGTCGCCGAACATGCGGCGCAGATACTTGAGCGAGGTGCGGATGTTGAGGGCCTCGCTGGTCAGCTCGCCGCGCTTGCGAAAGTGTTCGAGCACGTGCTGTTTCCAGTAGGCCAAGATCAAGTCGCTCACGAGGGCCGGCTCGCCCGACGCGGGGCGCGTGAGGGTTGCTGTCAATGGGGCGGGCTGCGGGCCGGCCGGGCCGAGGGCGGCGGCGCGTCGGGTGAGCTCGTCCTGGAATTTTTTGCGGGCCTCGGGCGTGCCTTTGCGATCGGCCCATTCGGCCAGCTTTTCCAGGTAAGCCGTCCAGGCCGCGGCGGTGCCCTTCCAGGCGGCCCAGCGGGCCAGCTCGGCGTGATACTTCTCTCGGGCCTCGTCGCTGCCGTAGGTGCCGAGATAAATTCGTTGGCTGTCGAATTGAATCCAGGCGCCGCCGGTGGCCTTGTGTTTTTTGAATTTCGGAACGCGCACAGTGCTCTCCTCGCTTTGGAAGCGCGTCAAAATTTGACGCGCTTCCGCAGGCAAGGCCACACTGCCGCTTTCGGGCAGGCGGGCTGCACGCAACGTAACGTGAGCCATTGGCCGTAGTTGTGAAAAATCGGGGCGACAGGATTCGAACCTGCGACCTTCTGGTCCCAAACCAGACGCGCTAGCCAGACTGCGCCACGCCCCGCTCATTTCGAGATCGTCTTCATCGTATCGGCTGGCGGGCGGGCGGGCAATCCCAACGTATCCCTCAAACTAGCTGTTTTGTTCGGTATTTCCGTGTTTGCCAAGCTGCACTTTTTTCTGGACAGAACCCCGCCGGTCTGATATGCTTAGCGACTTGGGGCGTCATTATTTTTCTTCCTCTTTAACGGATGGATGTGTGCTATGAGAGAAACAGTCAGTCGAACGCGGCCTCAGCCGCACAGGCAGTCCAGTGGTTTCACACTGGTCGAGTTGTTGGTGGTCATCGCCATCATCGGAATTTTGATCGCACTGCTGCTGCCCGCCGTTCAGGCGGCCCGCGAGGCGGCACGCCGCAGCCAGTGCAACAACAACCTGAAGCAGATCGGGTTGGGGCTGCAGACCTATGCCGACATCAACAAGAGTTTTCCCTACGATGCCTTGTGGGGCCAGTATCCCTTCACCACGTTTCAGACCCCGGCCCCGACCGCGGCTACCCCGGAACTGTACTTCCATTACCCGTGGAGTTTCATGATCCTGCCGCAGATCGAACAGGTTCCGCTCTATAACGCGGTCAACAAGCGGCTGGCGATCTGGAACCAAAGCCAGCAGTACGGCACGGGCGGCGTTTCGACGGTCATCCCGCCGCAGTATTTTGGCTACACCCAGTCTCAGCAGATTCCGCCCTACCGTTGCCCGTCTGACGGCACGTTCACCGGGCCGGGCGATCTGCCGTTGTTGAGCATGTGGATGAATTACGCCGGCAGCCAAGGGGTGGGCTTCTATCAGACCAGGGCGCGGAACGGCAACTGGGCCGAAGGCCAGTCGGCGGCCCCCTTAGGGACCAAGGGAATGTTCACCTTTAACGAGCCTTCCAACTTCGGCTCCATCAAAGACGGCACCTCCAATACCATTGCCGTGGCCGAGGTGACGGCGTGCAGCGTGGCGGCGCCCACCGCTCAAGGCTTAGCCACTTTCAATACGAACCCCGCTTCGGACTTGGTCTTTACGGCCGCGTCCGGAGCCGGCAACAGCGAGCCGGTTCCCCAGCTTTGGAACATCCCCGGCCAGGCCGTGACGTGGTCGCCGCCGGCCCTTGCCCAGGGTGGGACGGGCAAGCAACGGTCCAATCTTCAAAACGCGGTCGGCTCCGGCGTTTATGTTCCGATGATCTTCCGTTCGCCGATGGTCGCCTTCACGGAAAGCCTGACCGGCAGCGGCCCTTGCGGATATAGCATTGCCAACGGTGGGGTCTACAACGGGGCGCTGGGAGCCGGTTGCGGCGCCGGGGGCGGCGGTTTTGACCTGACCGGCACCGTGGGGCCTTCGACGCTCTATGGCCTCGCGCCGCTGTATAACGCCCTGTACAGCCCGAACTCCAACTGGCCCGGTCCGGACAGCAACCATCCTGGTATCGTGCTGGCCGTTTTTGCCGATGGCCATACCCAACAGATCCAGAACAGTATCACGTTCCTCATCTGGGCGAGCATAAACACTCGCCAAGGCAGTGAAGCGATCAGCGGCGACTTCTAGTCGCGAGAGCGTTCACAAACATTTTCCGCCGGTCTTTTTGCGGCGGCTGCCACAACGGTGGCAGCCGCCTTTTTTTGCCGTAGCGAGTCCCTCTTGGACGGAACTCACCACTTCGTCAAGGGCATGAAGAGCGACGCGTCGTCATGCCACATGTCCACTTGGCGGTAGGTCAGCGCGGCACAAACCAACAGGCAAAGGGCGGCGGAAAGCGCGAGTATTCCAGGGCGATGCCAACGAACAGCCAGTTCCCATCCGCCCCAGCACACGCCGATCAGCAGGCCGATCATCGGCAGATACATGTAGCGGTCGGCGTTCGGCTGCGCGCCGGCCTGCAGCAGGCCAATCACCGGCAGCAGCGAGATCAAGAACCAAAACCAACCGACGGTCAAATAGGGGCGAGAGGCGCGCAGCCGCCATACGGCGACGGTGATCAACGTCAGCAGCACGGTGGCAGCGACCGATTTGCACATCGGCAGGCCCGCGCCGGGGTGGCGATAATACACGGTAAGTTCTACGGGCCAAAAAGTTTGCCGCAGGTAAGTGACATAGCTCACCGGCACGAACCACAACCGGTCGGCCCACGACAACGACTGCCTGAAAGCCCATCCGGCGCCCTCGCTCTGGGCGAGCAACGCGACGGCGGCCGAAGCGTCGTCGCCGAGCAGTTCGCGAACGCGGGCCCCCATCTCGCTTTGGGCGAACAAGGTCATGGCGGCCGAAGCCGCGCTGGCTAAGAAAAACGGCAGCTTTTCCACTACGCGCAGTCGTCGGCTTAGCCCGGTCCGGACGCCGTCTCGTTCGGCCGGCGCACGCCGCGCCAGCGGCCAAACGTCCAAGAGCAACAGCAACAGGGGCAAGGTTACGCCCATGGGCTTCGCCATCAGGCTGAGAACAAACAGCACCAGCGCCGCGGCATAGGCCCATACGGCCGAGCGCCGCGCATAGACGCTCCAAGCCAGCAGGCACAGCAGCAAGAACAAGGTACTGAGCACGTCTTTCCGTTCGGTGACCCAGGCCACCGACTCGACGTGCAGGGGATGCAGCGCGAAGAATGCGGCCGCGCAGGCGCTGCGGCCGATGGCCCCCGTCCATCGCCGCAGCAGCCAATAGAGCGCGAGCGTATTGGCGACATGGAGGGCCAGATTGGTGGCATGAAAACCGGCCGGGTTGAGGCCGAACAGCTCATAATCGAGCTCCAGCGACAGCCACGTCAGCGGATGCCAATTGGCGACGGCCGTGGTGGTGAAGGCCCAGTAGACGGAGCCGCGGCTCAGCCCCCTTTGCACCCAGATGTTTTGCGTCACGTAGTAGGGGTCGTCGAGGTTGACGAAACCGTTCTTCACCACGTTTTGGTAACATGCCAGGGTGCCGATGGCCAAAGCGAGGCAGACGAGAAGCTCGATGTGAGGACGCAAGCGCATGGCCAGGGCGGCCAAGCGATTCGCGCGCAAGCCTGGCCCGGCGTGTTCAGGAGGCCGCTGCTGGAACGGTTGAGGCATATCGGAATGATAAGTTGGCGGCGGGCATCCGTCACGGTCTCACGCCGAAATCGCTTCATTCTTGCCCGTCGATCGTTTATCTTATCTGTGGATTCAACAGCCACCTTTTTTGAATTCGGAACATCATGCCAAGCTGCGTTCTCGCTTATTCCGGCGGACTCGATACCTCGGTCATCTTGGGTTGGCTTCAAGACCAGGGTTATCAGGTCCACGCCGTCTACGTCGATCTCGGCCAGCCGTGCGAAGACCGTCAGGCCATTTTGAACAAGGCCCGGCAGTGCGGGGCCAAATCGGCCCGCATCGTCGACGTCAAGGAAGAGCTGTGCCGCGACTTCGCCTTTCCGGTGTTGCAATGGCAGGCGAAATACGAGGGCGTTTATCTGCTGGGCACGTCGATTGCCCGGCCGCTGATCGCCAAGGCGTGTTTGCAAGTGGGCCGCGAAGTGGGCGCCGACGCCTTCGCCCACGGGGCCACCGGCAAGGGCAACGATCAGTGCCGCTTTCAGCTTGCCGCCGAGGCGCTGGAGCCGGCCGTCGAGGTGATCGCTCCCTGGCGGCGGGCGGACTTTCGCAAACTCTTTCCCGGCCGCAAGGAGATGATCGCTTATTGCGAGGAGAAGGCGATTCCCGTCAAAGCCTCGGCCGCCAAGCCCTACAGCTCCGACGAGAATTGCCTGCACATCAGCTACGAGGCGGGCAAGCTCGAAGACCTTACCGTCAACGGCGTGGAACTGGTCGACTTCGGCATGACCGTCTCGCCGCGGCAGGCGCCCGACAAGATCGAGCCGGTGACGATCGCCTTCGAGTCGGGCCTGCCGGTCAGCGTCAACGGCCGGCGAATGAACGCCTATGAAATCGTGGCCGAGTTGAACGCCATCGGCGGCCGCAACGGCGTGGGCCGCGTCGATATGGTCGAGAACCGCTTCGTGGGCATGAAGAGCCGCGGCGTCTACGAGGCGCCCGGCATGACGCTGCTTTACGACGCCCATCGGGTGATCGAGCAGATCACGCTCGACCGCGACCTGATGCACCTCCGCGACCGGCTGGCTCCCGAAGTGGCCGAGATGGTCTACTACGGCTTCTGGTATCACGCCAAGATGGACGCCCTTTTGGCTTTCATTCGCGAGGCCCAGCGGCCGGTGACGGGCGAAGTGACGCTCCATCTTTACAAGGGCAACATCACCGTGGCGGGCCGCACCAGCCCGCGCAGCCTTTACGACGAGGGGATCGCCAGCATGGAGGGCGGCGGCAGCTACAATCAGACGGATGCCGAAGGCTTTTTGCGCATTCAGGGGCTGCCCGGCAGAGTGCAAGGGCGGATCAATCGCCGCAGTTATTGAAAACACGAGGTTGGTCAGGCGTTCCGGCCTGGGAAGCCTCACCTACGCATACGGCAGCGCGTCGATGCAGGTCTAGTTCGTCCAATTGGCAAAACAGCGCTGGCCATGCTGCGGGCCGCTAAGCTAGAGTATTGGAAATGCCCCGAGCCTATCGCCCCATGCAAGCCGATCGCGCCAAGCTCCGTCCCGTCATTGGCGACTCCGCGACGAAACTGGGCGTGCGTGCGCGAGACCTTAAGCCCGATGCGGACGGAAACGCCAGGCCGGACGCCGGCGGCGTATCGGTGGTTTCATCCATCGCCGGGATCCGTCGCCGACTCGCGAAGCGCCTATTTAGCCCCAGCATGCTTCCGCAACGGCTTAGCGACTTGGGCAAAGTGCCCGGCGCCAACGGGCCGAACTCGCTTCATTTGTTTCGCCTTGGCGAGGGCGACTTTATATCGGGCACGATCACCGAACAGATCGCTCTCAAACCTGACCGCGACGATCACGGCACATTGCAACCGGCGTTTGTGATGCCGTACGAAAGTTATAGGCAGGCGATTATCGATACGCGGGACCTCTGGTGCAGCGGGGAGGGCGACGATGATAGCTAGCACAAATTCGGCGGTCATCTATGCCGTCTGGTTACAGAAGATTGTCGACGCGCACGTCAGGAAAACGTGGGACGAAGAGCGGTCGGATCTCGAAGCGGAGGAAGACGATCGATTTAACGACCTGTGGCGCGACCTGGACGAGTGCCGGCAGGATCGCCTCTGGGGACTTTCTTCCGATCTAAACACGCTTCGCGATCGAGAGACGTGGGTAGATGCCGACTGGCCGCCAATGACTCCCAAGGCGTTGGCACATGAACAAGCGGAAGCCTTTCACAACAAGGAGTGGGACCGGCTGTTGACGAGCCTGCGGCGCCCACCTCGATTCTTGCCCCGCGCACGGGTGGACTACATGCGCGGCCGTGCATGGATGGAAATGGGACATCCTGAAATTGGCCTGCTGTTTCTCGACAACGCGGCGCGGCTGGAGCCGGAGAATCCTACTTATCCGATGCTGGTCCTTGAGTGCCTCAAGGCGATGTCGGCGTGGGAGGAGTTGCATCAACGCGCCGAAGCGCATTTGAGAAACGATGGAACGCAGCCGCGACTGCTGTTACGGATCGCCGACGCTCTTCACCTCTATGCGACTGCGACCGCAACGCCCGAGTTTTATCAGCGTGCGATTGAAGTCGTCGATCGCGGACTTGAACAACTGCGTGCCAGCGACGTTCGTGAAGCGCTGGCAGCGGTGGTTGCCGCGGCATTCGCCACGAAGGCACTTTGTCTACAGCGGCTGGCGAAAGCTGACGACGCCCTGGTGGTCTTCGATGCCGCCATCCAAGAGTATCCTGAGAGCTCCGTCCTGTTGACTGCCCGTGGGTTGCTCAAACAACAGTTAGGGCGCAACGACGCGATCGAAGATTTCGAGCAAGCGGTCCACCTGGGCACTCCGGTCGTTTGGCCCTATATGGAACTTGCCCGGAATGCGCTGCACGACGCGCAGTGGCAAAGGGCCGTCAGTTTCTGCCGGCTTGGCATCTGGCGGTCTGGTCAGCCCTCCATCACGGCAGCCCTTTTCGATCTACTGGCGATTGCGCAATGCGAGCGCGGTGATTCGATGGCGGAAGTACGAAGCGCATTCGACATGGCCCGCGATCTTGACCCCTTGAGTGAAGAAATACGCTCGCATTTCGATACCTTTAATGAACGGAGCATGGCGGGCGCGAAACGCGACTGGAAGATCAGTTCCAAGGCGCCTCCTACCGCCATCAACGACGTCTACGACGAGTTGCGCGTTGCAGCGTGACTTGTTGCCCACGGCTCGACCTGAGAAACTGCATGCACTCTTGGCACGACATCTATCTCGACGACGAGGTGATCGAGAAATCGTTCCCCGTCGTCATCGAAGTTCCCTCGGGGAGCAAGAACAAATACGAGCTGGATAAGACCACCGGCTTTTTGCGGCTCGACCGCGTGCTTTACAGCTCGGTGCATTACCCGGCCAACTATGGTTTCATTCCCCGCACGTTCTGCGACGACGGCGACCCGCTCGACGCGCTGGTGCTGGGCCAGGAGCCGGTCCACCCGCTGACGATCGTCGATTCGCGGGCCATCGGCGTCATGCGGATGCGCGACGACAAGGGCATCGACGACAAGATCATCGCCGTCAGCGTCCACGACCCCGCCGTCAGCGACTATTACGACCACAAGCAGCTTCCCGAACACACGCTCCGCGAAGTCAAACGCTTCTTTCAGGACTACAAGATCCTGGAGAACAAGCAGGTGGTGATCGACGATTTCATGGGGCCGGAAGACGCCACGCGGATCATTCTGGAAGCCCTCGACCTCTATAAAAAGCTCCGCCGCGGCGAGTTGACCCCGTGAGGCAACTATGATTCTCTATTGCGTGCGTCACGGCGAAAGCACGTTCAACGTCGAGGGGCGGCTGCAAGGCCAGTCCAACGAGCCGCGGCTTTCGCCCTTGGGCCTCAAGCACGCCCAGGCGCTGCTCGCCGCACTGGGCCAGCTTGAAATCGACGCCATCTACTCCAGCCCGCTGGCACGGGCACGCGAAACGGCGCAGCCGCTGGCCGATGCGCTGCGGCTGCCGATCGAATACGACGACCGCCTGAAGGAAATCGACATCGGTGTTTTTCAAGGCACGCTGGCCGCCGAGCTGAGCGACCGTTTTCCCGAAGAGGCGGCCCGTTGGCGCTCGCAAGACCCGGACTATCGCATACCCGGCGGCGAATCGCGTCGCGACTTGATGCAGCGGGCCGAGGCCGCCTTTGAGGCGATTCACGCGGCGGGGCACGCTCAGGTGGCGGTCGTGGCTCACGGCGGCGTGCTGGCCGCGGCGCTCAAGGCGTTGATCGGCGTGCCCGCCGAGCGCAATCCCTTTATGCTCTACAACGGCTCGATCAGCATGATCGAGTGGACCAGCCAGATCAAGCTGATGACGCTCAACCAGATCGACCACTTGCGTGCCGCCGACTGCGCCTTGGCCACGCGCACGGGCGATCTGGCGTAGTCCACGGCCTACCGACCCCGTAGCGGCTGCATCAACAGGTAGGGCCGCATCCACGTCACCAGCGTCGCGTGCTGCCAATAGGGCAGCATGCCGTGCTGCTTGCCGACATAGGCGGCGCTCCACGCCAAATCGAGCCGCGACGCGTCCGGCAAGCGGTTGACGGCAACCGGCCCGGTGCGGCCCAATGCTCGCACCGGGCTGCGGGGGTTAAACAGGTAGTGATAAACTCGCAGTGCCCGGTCGGAAGGGTTGACAAACGCCAGCGTCCGCTCGGTCTGCGACAACACGCGCCCGTACCTCCGGCCCGGCAGCAGCGAATCATTGTGGATCGCCGCGCCCGTCATCACCAACCGGATCTTGCGCGGCGGCCGGGCACGTGGCGGAAGCTGGTAGCGGTCCAGCTTGCCGCCCGCCAACAACTCCAGCGCGCCTGCCGCGATACTGGCCCCGAAGCTCGATCCGACCAGCGAAATCGGCGTTTCCGCATCGAGCCGGTCGATGAGCGCCGCCATCCGGAAGGCCGACGGATCGACGCGCGTGAACTTGAGCTTGGCGTCGGGCAGCCGTCGTCCAGGCACGGGATCCGAAGGCCACGACCAGATCACGAACCGTAGCGACACCTCGTCGGCGTTCCGCGACACCAGACGCTGATAGGCATACCAGCCGGTCTGCAGCGTCTCGGCGTGGGTGTAGTAATTGCCGACGATGAAAAAACACGTCACCATGCCGGCAGGCTGACGGGCGAACGCGGCAAAGTCGCTGCGCGACCAGCCGGTGCCGGGCACGAACCGCTGATAGCGAAGCTGCCGCACGCTTTCGTCCGCCGTCGACGGGCAAAGTCCGCGGCTGTCGATCGACCAGACTTCGTCTTGCGGCCGCACGCGATGGGCCGGCGACGCGGGCGCGCAGGGGGGCGCGCACAGGGGCGGCGGCGCGCTTTCCGCGCCGTCCGCCGCGGCCGCGCCGGGCGGCAGGAAAGCCCAAGCGAGCAAGATTGCCGGGAGCAGGTTCCGGTAATACAACCCGGCACGCGCTGCCCGCTGACAAGGATAGGCCACAGAGGTGCGAAACTTTCAGGTTCAGACAGTTTTTCTCAACATCATTATTGTAACTCTACCACACGGCAAGGTGCAGCCGGGGACGGGGGAGTTTTGATTGTCATGACCGATGGGGGCGGGCGGTACGGAATAACCTGAATGCCAAATTCCTGGTGAACGGATTTACCGCGGGCCACCGCTTGCCGTATCATGGCGATCGACGGCCCCATTTAGGACAAGGACGATGCCAAAGAAGCGATCAGCCAACAAGCAGAACCGGACACTTTTCCAGGCGGAGGCGATCGAAGCGGCGACGGTGGCCTCGCCGACCTACCAACCGCTGCCTTCCGTCTGGCAGGGCGACGACGCCGAGTTGCTGGAAAAGATGCTTTGCTTCTACCCGAAGAAGCCACCCCGCGACATTCTGGACGCGACGGTGAACAAACGCCGTTTCTGGCGCTCCAGCCGGCGCAAGATCGTCGGCATGGACATCAATCCGGCATACGGGCCGGATATTTTAGCCGACAACACGGACATGCCCTGCGATGACGAGTCGTTTGACGTCGTGGTCTACGACCCGCCCCACATCCCCAATCAGGGTCAGGACAAGTCGAAGGATTTCCAGGACCGATTTGGTCTGGTGGTCAAATCGCCGGTGGAGCGGGGTTACAACTTGACCCACACGTTCAGGCCGTTCCTGGCGGAAGCGTACCGCGTCCTGCGGCCGAATGGCGTCCTGTTCTGCAAGATCGCCGATTACGTGCATGGCCACCGGTATCAATGGGCCCACATCGAAGTCGTGAACGCGGCCGCCGAAATCGGCTTTACGCCGTGCGATTGCATCATCAAGGTGCGGCAAGGGCCGATTACCGACCCCCGCTGGAAAAAGGCCCATCATGCGCGACGGCATCACTGCTATTGGCTCGTGTTTCGCAAATCGAACAAGTGCGAGTGAGCGGCTATTCGGCGAGCTTCTGCTTCCATTCGTCAGCATGATGCAGTGCTCGATTTTTAGTCGCTGGACCTGACATTTTCCGTCGGCGCCGTCGAAATGCACGTGAAACAGGACCTGCTCTCCGTCCTTTACGTCGAAGGCCAGGCTCTTGCGGCCTTCTCTTCTCCCGACGGGTACCGCTTTGCAGCCCCGCATGCGCTGGAGCAGCGATACGGGTACGTCAACCAGTTGATAGTCGATCTCGTCGCCGCTCCAGACGGCGCGCAGCATCAGGATCCCCTCATAACGGCTCAAATGGGCCAATGCGTGGTCGATAAGCGCTCTCGACGACCATTGGCCGGTCTCGGTCGTGCAGAGCTTCGTGATGCTCACCAAGCCTTTGCGCGTGCCTTTGCCAGTCTCGGTCTTCAAAGACAGGCGTGTGTCGCAGACCTTTATGTCTGCCCTTGGGCTGTTTGGGTTCTCCAATACCACTTCTTCACGCGACCAGCCCGAGTGGAGAAAGGCGCGCTCGACGAGAGACTCAAAGTAGATTCCCTGCGGCGGTAGTCGCGGATAAACCTTGTGATGCGTCGTGATCCAGTCCCGAAGCCGTTCCAGGAAGTCCGTCCTGAAAAGTGATCTGTGGCTGCCCGGCATCCATGCCTACCTTTCCCTTCCTTTGGAGAAGGGCGGCAGGCTAGCTGAACCCAGGCATCAGGGCAACGCCAAGTGGCACCCACCGGACGTCAAATCCAAGGTAGGATTCGCGGCCCGCACGTCAAACGACGGTGATCGCGAGACACACCAGTTCGCATTCTCTGCCGAGCAGGCGATGCGTCAAGTGGTACCACTGCCCTCGACGCTTGGCCACTTCTTCGATCGGCTGTTGCGTTTCCACATGGACAACCACGTATCGCTTGTCATCAATTTCCGGATCTTCTCCGGTATCAACGGTAATCTGGCCAAGAAACAGCTCCGAGGCGATTGTGACAAGTTCCGGCATCCTGCCAACCGCAATCGCGAACCGCGGCTCGTTCTCGTCACACGCCATACACGAACCTCCCCGGATTCAACAGCCCCTTCGGATCGAACTGCTCCTTCACGGCGCGCATCAGGGCCGCGTCGCCGGGGGCGTTGCCCCAGGTGGCCTGGCGCGTCAGCTCCCCGGCCGCACACGACAAAACGACCAGCCCGCCCCCGGCCGCCACGGCCGCGGGCTGAAGTTGCTGCACGATCACCCTCGCCGCGTCCCCGGCCGAGAATTCCGCCAGACTCGCGATGATCGTGCCGTTGCCGGCGTGCGCCTGAAGCGACGCCCGCGGCTCGATCCGCACCAGCAGTTGCATAAACGACGTCACGGCGCTCGGCCGCAGATGGGCCTTGAGCACCAGCGGCGCGCTCTGCGCCGAAAACTCGGTGAGCCGCCGCCACAGATTCGCGGCCATCTCATCGCGATGGTCCGCCGCGACCTCCACGGCTTGCTCGCGCCATTCGCGACCCAACTGCTCGATCTGCCAATCGACCTCCAACTTGCTCCCTTCGAAGCCAACCAACAATTGCCCGACCGCCGAGTCGTCACCACCGTCCCCCGCGTTTTCTTGCCAATACGGCCCGCGCAGCAACTCGATGGCGACCGGCATGGTGCGCGAGGTGACCAGCCCGGCCAGCAGTCGCTCGGCAGCGTCCCAGTCGGCCGGGCGACACTCGATAAACGCCGTCGCTTCGCACCCCGGACGGACTTTGAGCGTCACCTGGCTGATGACGGCCAACGTGCCCAGCGACCCCGTGAGCAGCTTGCAAAGATCGTAGCCGGCGACGTTTTTCACCACCCGCCCGCCGGCCTTGAACGGCGTGCCGCGGCCATCGACGGCGCTGATGCCGATCACGTAGTCGCGCAGCGTGCCGTAGCCATAGCGGCGCGGCCCGCTGAAGTTCGTGGCGATCAGGCCGCCCAGCGTCGCCCGGTCGGACTGGGCCGCATCGACCGGCAACCGTTGCCCCTCCCGCGCCAACTCGGCGGCCAGCACGCTCATCGTGATGCCGGCTTCGACCGTGATCGTCATGTCGCGCGCGGGGTAATCGACGATCCGGTTCAGACCGGTCAGTCGCACTCCCAGCCCCTTTTGCTTGGGCGGCACACCGTAGCCGAGGCTGGTGCCGCCACCGATGGGGTACAGCGGCGTGTCGGAACCGAACGCCGCCCGAACCTGCTCCACCAGCTCGCTCTGCGTGGCCGGCTCAACCGTGGCCGTGAGCGGCAAAACTTCGCCGGCCGTCATGATCGAGCATCCGATTCACGCGCGTCGGCCAGTGATGCCGGCGCCGGCTTGCCCACGTGCTCGTGCGTCCGCAAATGCTCGGCGCAGTATTCGTAGCTTCCCTCGCACTTCGTGCAGTAGCGGAAATCCATTCTGGGGTGGCTGCGTTCGGTGGCGCCGCAAATGGCGCAGCGGTGAAACGGCTTGTCGGGCCGCGCCAGCAGCCGGGCGTTCCATTCCATGCGCCGCTTGTGATGATAGGCCCGCAACAATATCTCGTGGCCGAAGAACAAAAAAAAGTTCGCCACCGCGGCCAGCACCATCGCCTTCTGCGGCCACGGCGCAAGGGCCACGGTGGAGCCGAAGCCCAGCCAGGTGAGCAAGGCCAGCCATTTGATTTGCACCGGCAGAATGAAAAACAACACGATGACGAAGCCGGGATAGAGATAGGCGAAGGCCAAAAACACCGAGCTGTCGATAAAAGCGTTCGTCAGCGCCTGATCGGGAAAAAGCCAGCCGGCAACGTAGGTGCCCAACGTGGCGATCAGGATATAGAGGTTGAAGCGGAAGTCGCCCCAATGGGCCTCGAGCGTCGTGCCCATCAAATAGAACAAATAGGCCCCGAAGAAAAAGAACAGCGGGTGGTCAGTGACGGGCATGAAGAAGAACGTGCCCAGCCGCCAGAACTCGCCCTGCTTGACCAGCGACATTTGCAGCGGAATTTTGGCGAACTGTTCGGGCAGGGACCAATGCACCGCGAGCCCGACGCACTGCGCAACGACCAGCAGCGTCGTCAGGTTTTTGACGGCGAACCCGCCGAAGCGTCGTTCGAGTTGGTCGAAGAGGCTCATGACGCCCCTATTGGAAAGCAGAAGCCTCGTGCTGGCAAGTAGGGCCGCTCAGACGGTCGGCTTTCGCAGTTCGTTGTTTGCCGAGGCTGCCGTGCCGGTGCTATGTCAGAACCAGCGCGGGCGGCGCAGACGATTTGACGAAATTCTTGAAGGACTGGCGCTGGGATGCGTCGAGCCGATTGGCTAGTTCCATGACCTGCGAGATTTGCACCGGGGCCAGGATCTCAATGCCCACAAGCTGCCCATCGTGGTCGAAATCAATCAGCAGCACCGATTCGACGACTTCTTCGGTCCGAGCCACCTGCTTGTCGGAGATGCGAAGGTACGCGGCTTGGAGCGATCCGTCTTCACGGGCCTGTACGCTCAGCCCCAGTCCCGACGTCTGGTAAACTATCGACATGGCTGAACCTATTTCGTAATCTGCTGCCAGTAGGTGGTAACGACCTTGATCTTGTCCCCTAACTCTTCAACGATGACAACCAGCCGACGGTTCGGAGGAAAATCGCGTTCGAGCCGCTGAGTGTATTGCGTGTTCCCCGCCTTTTTTGTGGTCGGTTGCCGAATGGTGTTGGCGACCTGATTGCGGCTCACCGCCCTCGCAGCCATTTGCGCGTCAGCGTGGGCAGTGAACTCGATTTGTTTTTGGGATGCAGCCACGGACCCACCCTACGCGGTTGGCAGTCCCGCCTGGCCGTGCCCGTTCGCGAGGTCTTCAAGCCATGCCACGCGCATGTCGTTTCCGATTGCGGTCCAATCCGCCCAGAGAGCCAAGTTATCCGCCTCATTTCCGTTCGGCGAATAATTGTACTCGTTCAGAAACCCGCCGAAATCGACCAGTCGGCCAACTCCCTCCAGAAAAGACGGACGTGCGAAGAGAAACGAACTTAGACCACCCATGGGACGACAGCGCACTTATCGGATGAATTGAGGTCTCTAATAAATCCTACACGCCCAGGCTGCCGCTGAAAATAGCCATCAAAGGAATCGGCCCAAGAATCGCCGATCTGGAAAAGCGAAAAACCATGCCGGAATAACCAGCCTATCGCCCCTCGCGCCCCCTTGGCTACAACAACGGGCCTTCGAGCGGTAGAATCGAAAATCGAAAATCCAAAATCGCGACAAGGACCAACCATGTCTCGCCCCAAAGTCTTCGTCACACGCATCATTCCCGCCGCCGGCCTCGATCGCATTCGGGCCGCCTGCGACGCCGACATTTGGCCCGAACAGCTCCCGCCGCCCGGAGACGTGTTGCTGGAGCGAATTCGCGGCTGCGAGGGAGCGCTCACGCTGTTGACCGACAAGATCGACGCCGAAGTCATGGACGCCGCCGGCCCGCAACTCAAGGTCATCAGCAATTACGCGGTGGGCTTCAACAACGTCGATCTGGCCGAAGCCACGCGCCGCGGCATCCGCGTGGGCAATACGCCCGGCGTGCTCACCGAAGCCACCGCCGACCTGGCCTTCGCCCTGTTGATCTCCGCCGCGCGGCACGTGGTGGCCGGGCACCGCTACGTGCTCGCCGGTCAGTGGAAAACGTGGGAGCCGCTGGGGCACATCGGCCAAGACCTGTGGGGCAAAACGATCGGCATCGTCGGCATGGGCCGCATCGGCCACGCCATGGCCAAAAAGTGCCACGGCGGCTGGGACATGCGCGTGCTCTATCACGACATGCACCGCAATGAGGCCGCCGAACGCGACTTCGAAGCCGAACAAGTCGATTTCGACACGCTGCTCGCCGAGTCGGATTTCGTCTCGGTGCATGCCGATTTGAACGCCACGACCGACGGCATGTTCAACGCGGCCGCCTTCAAGAAAATGAAGCCCACGGCCGTGTTCGTGAACAGTGCCCGCGGACCGCTGCACGCGCAGACCGACCTCTACGCGGCGTTGAAGAACGGCGACATTTTCGCGGCCGGCCTCGACGTGACCGACCCCGAACCGCCGGCCGTCGACGATCCGCTGCTGTCGCTGCCGAACGTCGTGATCGCCCCGCACATCGCCAGCGCCACGGTCTCCAGCCGCGACGGCATGGCCGAAATCGCCGCCGACAATCTGTTGTTGGGGCTGGAAGGGAAACCGCTGCGGGCGTGGGTGAACAGGCCGGCGTAGGGTGGGACCAGCGAGCTTGCGAGCGCCGGCCCACCATTTTGGATTTTGGATTTTGGATTCAAAGCGACGGCGCATGCAGTGCATAAGGCGTCCGACTATGCGAACAAAGCTTCGAAAATGGGGTAACGGGGCAGCGAGGACGGTTTTGGCAAACCCGCCGGCGCGGAGCTTTGGTAGATGCCCGGCCGACTGATTGCCCTCGGCGACATTCACGGTTGCACGCTGGCCCTCCGCGCGCTGCTCGACGCCATCGACCCGCAGCCCGACGACACCCTCGTCACCCTGGGCGATTACGTCGACCGCGGCCCCGACAGCAAGGGCACGCTCGACGAGCTGATCGCGCTGGCCGGCCGCTGCCGGCTGGTGCCCGTGCTGGGCAACCACGACGAAATGCTGCTTTACGCGCGTGGACGCAAGGACGATCTGCGGTTCTGGCTCGAATGCGGCGGGCAGGCCACGCTCGATTCCTACGGCCAGAACGCGCGGCCCGACGCCGTGCCGCCCGAGCACTGGGATTTCCTCCGCTCCTGCCGGCGATACTTCGAAACCGAGACTCATTTTTTCGTGCATGCCAACTACCGGCCCGAGCTGCCGCTCGACGCGCAGGACGACCGCACGTTGCGCTGGCTCCCGCTGCACGCCTCTCTGCCCGGCCCGCACGTCTCCGGCAAAATCGCCGTCGTCGGCCACACGCCGCAGGAGGACGTGCTCGACCTGGGTCACCTGATCGACGTCGACACGGGCTGCTGCTACGGCGGCTGGCTGACGGCCCTCGACCTGACCAGCGGCCGCCGTTGGCAGGCCGCCGAGTCAGGGCAATTGAGGGAGTAGGGTTCGGGACGGGTGGCTGGGGCAGAGCCTGGCCCGTTAAAAAATTGGCCTTGCGATGGTTTCGTTGTTATACCGATTTTGTTCCGCCACGACGGGGCTTGCCCCTCGTTGTTCTACACAAGTCCGACGCCGCGTCGCGCGCGTTGCGTTTCCCAGTCCCGTAGGGACGATAGAGTTTAGCCGTGGGCTTGCGCCTTAAGTTTAGCCAACTTTTCTACGGACGTTGGCGGCTGTTTGGTCGGAAAATCTGCGATCTGAGCAATGGGAGGCGAGCCTGCGTAGGGCTTTCGTGGGCGCGGTAAGGAGCCGCGCCGCTAATTCACGGAGGTGTCATCGATGTCGCAGAGAGA